>JAIPHP010000021.1 GCA_021735165.1 Candidatus Woesearchaeota archaeon | reverse complement strand
TAAGGCCACACATGGCTCTTAGATTTAATGTTCTGGAAACACCAGAACAAGCCTTTCAACGAAAGTTGAAAGCGGAGGTTTAATAAATGATAAAACGAAAAAAGGTATCGAAGGGAAATACTTACAGGATAACACACTTTTTTTTCGATAATATTTTAAACTGTTTTGTTTTTTTTGAGTTTTATGAAAGTAGATTTTGTGATTGATGTTGTTGATTTATCTAAAAGTTATGGTTCTGTTTCTGCACTTTCCGATGTTTCTTTTGGGGTTTTTAGGGGGGATTTTTTCGGTGTTCTTGGTCCTAATGGTGCTGGTAAGACTACTTTGATCAAGATTTTGACTACTTTGGCTTTGCCTTCTTCTGGCAGTGTTAAACTTTTTGGTAAAGATGTTGTTTTTTATGATGATTTTGTTAGAAATCGAATTGGTGTTGTTTTTCAAGAGAATGTGTTTGATGAGGATCTTAGTGGTTGGGAGAATTTGTTTGTTCAAGGCAAGCTATACGGTTTATCTAATTCTTTGATTGAGTCTCGGGTTTTTAAGTTGGTTAAGGATTTTGATATTGTTAATAGATTGCATTTTCCTGTGAGGACTTATAGTGGAGGTATGCTAAGACAGTTAGAGCTTGTTAGGGGTTTGTTGTCTGATCCTGAAATTTTGTTTTTGGATGAGCCAACTACTGGGCTTGATCCTAATGCGCGTAGAATGATTTGGGATTTATTACTTGTTTTGAAAAAGAAAGGGGTTACTATTGTTATGACCACTCATTATATGGAAGAAGCCGATTTTTTGTGTGATAGGGTTGCTATTGTTGATCGTGGTGCTATTGTTGCTTTGGATTCTGTTATTGCTCTTAAGGATTCGCTTGCTAATAGAGTTTTGAAGGTTTCTCATTCGAATCCTGATCTTTTTAGTTCTTTTTTAAAAAAGAAAAAAGTTGAGTTTGATGTTGTTAAAGGTGTTTTTTTGGTTAATGTTTCAGATATTGTTTTGGTTAATGAGATTATTGGTTCTTCTGTTTTGAAGAAAGGGTTATTAGATTTTAGTTTTCATAGGCCTACTTTGGATGATGTGTTCATTCATTTTGTTGGGAGGAATTTGAATGAAAATATTTAGCGATATTTATCCTATTGTTTATAGGCGTTGGAAGAAGTTTATGAGAAATAAGTTTGAGTTGTTTTCTGAGATTACTTGGCCTTTGCTTTTATTGGTTTTATTCGGTTTTGGTATTGGAGGTATTGTTGATTCTTCTGTTTTTGAGGTTAGTTATTTTTCGTTTTTGGCTCCTGCTGTTTTGGCTTTGATGGTTTTTGGTCAGACGTTTAGTGTTGGCAGTAGTATGATTGATGATAAGAAGAATTTTATGAAATTGTATTTGGTTAGTCCTATTAGTAGATTAAGTATTTTTTTAGGTATTGTTGTTTCTGAGATGGTTGTTTCGTTGAGTATGGCTTTGTTTATGGCTTTGATTATCTTGTTTTATGTGGGTAGTTTTAGTTTTGTTAATCTTTTGTTAGTTTTGTTAGTTTTGATTTTGATTAGTATAGCGTTTTATGGTTTGGGTATTGTTCTTAGTTTTGGTTTTAGTAAGAATAGGAGTTTTCAGATTGTTTTTGGAATATTTAGTACTGTTGCTTTATTTCTTTCAGGTGCTTTTTATCCTATTTTTAATTTGCCGTTTATTTTTAGATTGATTGCGTATGTTAATCCTTTGTATTATGGTGTTGATGCTTTAAGGTTTGTTGTTATTGGTTATTCTGAATCTGGCATTTTGTTGAGTTTGTTTGTTCTTTTTTTGCAATGTGTTTTATTAACTGTTTTAGGTGTTTATTCGTTTAGTAGAAAGTTAAAAGAGTGAGTTTTATTTTAGATGTTTTGAAAGGATTTGATTTACAAGTTTTCCATCAGCTTTTCCTTTGAGTGTTGCCATTATTTTTCCCATTATTGCACCTCTTGGTGCTCCTTGGTTTTCTTTTATTATTTTTATTATGATTTTTTCTATTTCTTCTTCGCTTATTTGGTAAAATCTGTTCAGTTCTAGTTTTCCTTTTTCTGCTATCATCATTAGTATTTCAGGTATTGCTGTCGCGGTTATTTTTGCTTTGCTTATTTCTCCCAGTATTTTGTCTTTGTGTTGCTCTATATTTATTTTTTTGTTTATTTTTTTTTCTACTTCTTTTGGTTTTATTAGTATTAGGTCTATTATTGTTTTTGCGTGTAGGTTTTTTGAGATGTGTTTTTTGAATAGTTCTTCAAAGTCGTAGTTGTTTTTATTTTCGTGTTTTACGGCTATGTTTGCTAGGTCGTCGTTTAGATCGTATTGTTGTTTGTATCTTTCTGTTTTTTGTTCTATTGTTTCAACTTCTTCAAATTCAAATTTGTCAGGGGTTATTGTTGGTATGTCTGTCTCGGGGTACATCCTGTCAGCTCCCGGCATCGGTCTTAGGTATTTTGTCGAGCCGTTTGGTTCTGCTTTTCTAACTGCGCTTTCTACAGGCTTATTTTCTTTTATGAGTTTTTGTTGTCTTTCTATTTCGTTATCTATTACGATGGGTATTGATTTTATTTCCTGAAATCCTTTTATTTCTGTTCTTGCGCCTCCTTTTATTGAAACGTTTACGTCCTGTCTTATGCTTCCAATTCCTCTTTTCATTCCTTGTACTGATCTTAGTAGCATTCCTATTTTTGCTGCGCCTTCCTTGCATTCTTCTGGATTTGAGAAATCTGGTGCAGTTGCAATTTCAAGAAGGGGTATTCCGAGTCTGCTTAAGTTATAGATATCTTTTTCTTTTGTTCTTTTGACTACTTGCGCTGCTTCTTCTTCTAAGCATAGAGAATCTACTCTTATTTTTTTGTCTTTTATTTCTATGTAGCCAGCATAGCCAATAAGTGCTGTTCTTTGGAATCCTGATACATTACTCCCATCTATCACGGTTTTTCTCATGAATTGTATTTTGTCTACTAATTTCATGTTTAGAAGTTTGCACATTTGAAGCGCTACTTTTAATGCGTCTTTATTTACAGGTAAAGGTGGCGCGCTATCTGTTTCTATTTCACATAATGATTCATAATATCCTCGATACTCAAATTCTTTAGATTTTTCTAGTTCGTATGCTGCTGCTTGGTCAACGTTGCCTGATTCTCCAGCAGAAGCTCTTAGTCTGCGAGTTATTGTGAAGTCTGGTTTATCTTTTCTGATTTCTGTTGGGCAGTTGCAGAATAATTTTTTACCTTCTAGCTGTTGATGGATCTCAAGTCCTGCTTTGAATCCTAATTCTTTGTAGTTTTTCATTTTATATATAATTTATTCTCTTTGTTTTAAATATTTCCATTCACTGGACATTTAGACATCTTGCTTATATTATTTTTGTTTATACTATTTTTATGAAGTTTCCTAGATTTGTAAAAACTCCGGATTTTGCATATTTTATTGGTTTTTTTGTTGCTGATGGTTCCTTTTATGCAGATTCAAATAGTTCTCGTTTTGAGTTTGTTGATGGAACAAGTGTACAAGAGGAACTGGAGTTATCCAGGGAATTTATGTCACTAACAAAAAAATATGTTGAAGAAATTCTAGGGAAAAAATTACCAAATTTAAGAAAAAGAGGAAATAAATACGTTCTACAATTCAGAAATAAATATCTTGACGAATTATTCAAGAAAATCGGATTTTCTACAGGTAATAAGTCAAAAACATGTGATGTTCCTAGGATATTTTCAAAATCAGATTTAGAAAGATTTTTTTGGATTGGCGTTATGGACGGGGATGGAATGGTTGCAAGATCAAGTAGAAAAATAAGTTTAGAATCTGTAAGTTTTAAACTCATCTCTAGTTTTTCTGATTTTTTAAATAGAAATTCAGTAAAATATACATTTAGGATTAGAAATCATTCAAATAATAGAAAATCTTACAGGGTTGATATTCAAGAATTTATGTTTAACAAATTTCTGGATTTACTTCCCTTTAGACATCCTAGGAAAAAACTTTGGGCCAAAAAACACAAAAAAAGAGAAAACTTTTATGTATTAAGCAAATTAAAAATAAAACAGTTCTTGTTGTATGGAGATGTAATAAATTATTTTGAAATTTTTAAAGATAAGCTAATTTTTGTAGTCGATGGTAAAAATCTAACAACTCTTAAATCTAAATTTAGAAATATTGGCTTAGCAGAACTTAAACACAGATTAAACAAACCTGATGAAGAGATTCTCAAAAAACTATCCTCTCTCTATTTCAAAGCAAGTAAAGGAAGCACTATAAAAGTTAAATTGCCGTTTAACTTGAATGAAGACTTGATAGAAACATCAAAATTTATTCACATTAGAACAGGGGGAATAGCAATATCAAGAACTTTTGTGTCTATTTCTGGCAAAGATCCAAAAATAATTATAAATAAAATATCAAAATTGTTCGAAATAAATCCTCAAACTACCTGTAGGAATGAAATCATATTCAGCAGCATGGTTTTAAAGTGTTTTTTTGAGAAAATTTTAGTTAGGGAAAAGTATTAATTTCGCTTCGCTCTGATATTTCTCCTCTGAAGTTTTCGTTGTATAGTGTTTTTACGTCTTCTTTGTCGTAGTTTGAGAGGAGCCATGCTATTTTTATGAATGCTGTGTCTGTTGGTGTGTCGTGATAATTTCCTAGCATTCCCGCTTCTATTAGTTGTTTTCCTGGGCTGTATACGTTCATATCTATTCTTCCGTTTATTGTCTGTGCTGTTCCAACGACAGGAATTTTTTTGCAAAGTTCTTGTAGTGCCTCTAGGATTTTTTCGTTTTCTGTGTTTGTCTTGTCTGTCTTCATTGTTGGAAGATGTCCTATTCCGAATAATTCTATTATGAGCCCATCATAATTTTTGTAAAATAAGTATTCTTCTGCGTACATGTTTGTGTGGGGTCTTATAATTCCTATTTTTAATTTTGGATCGAATTTTTTTATCACAATTTTTTCTTTTTTGTTTTTCTTTGCATGTTCTTTGTGTTTTATTATTGCGTCTTTTTCTAAGTCAATAGTTGCTATTGGCGTTTCGTTTATCCCTTTGAATGCGTCTCTTCTGCTTGTGTGCATTTTTCTTGCTTTGATTCCTTTTATTATTGAGAATTCTGCGTCTGATTTGTTTTTATGCATGCAGATTGATACGCCGCAGTATTCTGTTTGCGTTATGAATTTTGCAGCGGCTATTAGATTGGTTGCTGCATCGCTGCTTGGCCTGTCAGAGCTTCTTTGACTTCCTACAAGTATTACTGGTATTCCTAAGTTTTCTAGTGCAAATGTTAGCGCTGCTGAGGTATGATGGAGAGTATCAGTTCCGTGTGTTATGATTATTCCGTCTGCTCCTTTTTCAGCTTCTTTTTTTATTTCTTCTGCTAATATGTTGTAATGATTAAAATTCATCATTTCGCTTTGCATGTTTCCTACAAGTTTTGATTCTATGTTCGCTATT
The DNA here is from genome assembly GCA_021735165.1 of Candidatus Woesearchaeota archaeon. NCBI lineage: Archaea > Nanobdellati > Candidatus Woesearchaeota > Candidatus Woesearchaeota archaeon. The sequence continues at coordinate 15,042 of JAIPHP010000021.1, read as the reverse complement.
TTTTTTAGTTCTGGAAACAGTTCAATTATTTCTTCTGGTGAAAATTGTGCTATTACTGCACCAGTTGAATAATCAACTTTAGATGCAACAGTTCCTCCTGTGTGTAGGATTGTTATATTTTGAAGTTTTGAGTTTGGTTTGTATTCTGGTTTTTTTGCATTGGTTTCTTTTTTCTTTTCAAGCATTTCTGTTTTTTGCATTCTGGATTTTTTTATTCCTATATTATATCCAGAATCAAGTTTTATGAATATGTGTTCTTTGTCTTCTGAAATATATTTTCCTGTTATTTCTTCATCTTTCAAAGAGAATTTGTATTTGTTTCCTTGTTCTAGTTTTGTCATATTGTTGAAAAGAGGGCTTTATATTTAAAGATTTTCTCTTTTATTTTGGAAGATGTTATGTTTTTACTTGTTATTTTTTTGTTTTGTTAATGCAAACGTAGAGAGTTTTGGTTTTTATTTCCAATTTTGTCTGAGTTGTAGGTAGGTATTTATTATTGCTTCTGTTTCTTCGTAATTATTTATTGTTATTTGTTTGTGTTTTGTGTTTATTGTATAATATTTTCCTTCCTTTTCTGTTTTTATGATGTTGTAATTGTTTTTTTGTTTCCAGTGATATGCTTTTTTTAGGAGTTCTTCGTGTATTTGCTTTCGTTTGTTTTCGTATTCTTCTATGTAGAATATTTTTGGTTTGTTTTTTTCTTTTAAGAATTCTAGAGTTCTATCTTCTAGTGGTTGTCCCCCAACGTTTCTGTATGCAGTATTTTCAGTCGTCTTTTAACGCCTCTAGTTGTTTTTTGGAGTTTTGTATATTTAAATTTGTCGTTTTGAGATTTTATCATTTTTTAGTGGTTGTTAAATAGAAATGTTTATATATTTTTTTGGTTCCATTTTTGTTTATGGGATCTTTTGATTTTTTTATTAAGACTTTTTTGGATAAGCGTAAGTATGAAGATTTGTCTTTAGTGTCTTTAGATTTTGCTCTTAGTTCTGAATTGAGTTTAAATGTTGATTTTGATACAGATCTTGATTATTTTAGTTCGTTTATTGATATTAATTTTAAGGATACTTCTTTTGACCGTGTTGTTTTTAATGATGTTTATTTGAACATTAGTGCGTTTCCTAATCATTTTGATATTAGGGATTTTTTTGTTTTTGTTAAGAAGAGAGATGTTTTGGATTTTAAGGATGTTAATTTTCCTAAAAAGATGCTGCCTTTATTTGCTGTTGATTTTGAGAATTATTTTTCTGATTTTAGGTTTTCTGGTTCAGATGCTTATCTGAAGGAATATGTTGAGGATATTTGGTTTTCTAATTTAGAGATTATTGCTGATTTGTATTCTTCAGGTGTTGTTTCTGTTGTTAAGAAAAAGGTGGTCTCTGAGGTTTATAATGTCTTAAAGATTTCTGATGATGTTTATTCTAAGGCGTTTTCTCGTAATTTTTTAGGTTTTGAGTCTGAGATTTTTGATGATCTTATTTATAGGGGCGCTGGTTGGAATTTTATTTCTAATTTTACCAAGGAGTTTGTTGATTCTATCTCTTTAGATATTGATTTTTTGAAATCTTCGGGGAATTTTGTTTTGGCTAGAGATTTAAATTATGTTCGTAATGATTTTGTTGAGATGTATGTTTCTGCATGCAAAGTTGATTTTTTTCTTCAGAAATATTTAACCTAATTCTTTTTTTAGTTTATGTGTATTTTTCTGTATGGTCCGTAGTTTTCTTTTTTTGTGTTGAATGGCTCGTAGTTTTCTAGGAATGTTGTGGCAAATATTAGATCTTTGTTGAATTTTTTAAGATCATTTTCTTGTAGTGTTTCTATTATTTTTTCTATTGTGTCCCATTTGTATTTTGTGTGTTCTTTTTCTGTTTGGTTTCTTTCTTTTAAGGGGTCGAATTCTTGCGGGGCATAGAAAATCATGTTTGTTATGAAACTGTTTATTTTATAATTTATATTTTCTATGTGTTTTGTTCTTATTAGTATGTCTGAGTTTAGTTCTTTTGGAGTTTTTGTATCTGCGTATGCTCCTAGTATTATTGGTGTTAGAGATGTGTTTTTATTAGTTTCTTCTGTTCTTTCTCTTAGTGATCCTTCTAATATTGTTTTGTCTTGTGTGTTTTCTATGCCTCCTTTTGGAAATTCCCAGAAGTTTCCTCGTTTGCTTTTTTTGTACATCATCAAATATTTTATTATGTTATTGTCTGTTTCTGTGCAGATTATTAGTCTTGTTCTTAGTTCTTTATCAGATATTGTTTTTTGTTTGTTTTCTTGTATTTCTTGTATTATTTCTTGATATGTCTCTGATTTTTTCCATTCTTCTCTTATGGTGTCTTTAAGTTTTTTTAAAGGTAGTTTTTGTGCTTCTCTTATTATTTCTGGGAAATTTATTTTTTCCATTTTGTTTTGGAAATTTAATTTTAGTTATATATTTTGTTAGGCTTCAGAATATTTTTTCGTCTTTTTTTATGAATTCTTGTAGTTCTTCTTCTTGTTTGAGTATTTTTTGCCATATTTTTTTGGTTTTTTGTCCGTATGTTTTGGTTTCGAAGTGTTGTATTTCTTGTTTTGCTTTATTTATTTCGTTTTGTATGGCTTGTGTTAGTTCTTGTTTGTTTGTTATTTTGTATTTTGTTGTTAGTTCTTTAAATCTTTGTTTGTATTTGTTTTCTTTAGTTAAGAAGATTGGTTTCCAGTTAGTCATTATTTTTTCTTTATAACTTAGTTTATTGGTGGTCTCTAGTTGTTGATTTGTTTCTTCGTTTATTGGATGTGTTTCAGGTTCCATTTGCGTTTATTCATAATCGCTTAGGTTGTCTTTTAGTGGTTTATTCATTGTTACCGCAAGGTTTTGTTTTATCTAAGGATTTAACCGTAATATGATGGTCTTTCTTCTTTGAATCTCTCACCGCTTGCTTGCCTGAATTTGCTATCTAGTTCTTGATATGCTTTTTCTATGTCTTTGGTTACTGATGCTCTTACTTTTTTGAGTGCTTCTTCAAAGTTTTCCATTGTTATTTCTTTTGCTTTTATGTCTTTTCTTAGTGCCAGCATTGCTGCTTCTCTAACTATTGATTCTATGTCTGCTCCTACGTATCCTTCTGTCTTGTCAACCATTTTTTTTAGTTCTACATCTTTTGCAAGAGGCATTCCTTTTGTGTGTACATTGAAAATTTGTTCTCTTGCTTTTTTGTCTGGTGCGCCTACTAGCAGTATTCTATCGAATCTTCCTGGTCTAAGTAGTGCTGTGTCTAGTATGTCTGGTCTGTTTGTTGCTGCTATTATTACTATGTCTGTCATTTCTTCCATTCCGTCTATTTCTGTTAGTAGTTGGTTGACTATTCTTTCTGTGACGTTTGAGTCAGAACTTTGACTTCCGCCTCTTCTTGGTGCTATGGAGTCTATTTCGTCAAAGAATATTATGCTCGGGGCTGCTTGTCTTGCTTTTTTAAAAACTTCTCTTACGGCTTTTTCGCTTTCACCAACCCATTTTGATAATAATTCAGGGCCTTTTACGGCTATGAAGTTTGCTTCGCTTTCTTTTGCTACGGCCTTTGCTATCATTGTTTTTCCTGTTCCTGGCGGTCCGTATAATAATACGCCTTTTGGCGGTTTGACTCCAAGTTTTTCAAATGCGTCTTTATGTTTAAGTGGCCATTCTACTGCTTCTTTAATTTCTTGTTTTATATCTTCTAAGCCGCCTACATCTTCCCATCTTACTTTTGGAGCTTCTATTAGGACTTCTCTTAGTGCGGATGGTCTTACTGATTTTAGTGCTTCTTGAAAGTCGTCCATTTTGATTTGTAGTTTTTTTAGAAATTCTTCTGTTAGTTGTTCTTCTTCTTTGTCTACATTTATGTCTGGTAATAATCTTCTTAGTACAACCATTGCTGCTTCTCTTGCTAAGCTTGCTAGGTCTGCACCTACAAATCCGTGCGTTACTTCTGATAGTTTTTTTAGGTCTACATCTTTTGATAGAGGCATGTTTCTTGTGTGGATTTTTAGTATGTTGTGTCTGCCTTTTGCTTGTGGTACGCCTATTACTAGTTCTCTGTCGAATCTTCCCGGTCTTCTTAGTGCAGGGTCAAGTGAGTTTGGTATGTTTGTTGCTGCAATTACAACTACTTTTCCTCTTGATTTTAGTCCGTCCATTAATGCAAGCATTTGTGCTACTACTCTTCGCTCGACCTCGCCTTTGCTTTCTTCTCTTTTGGTTGCTATAGAGTCTATTTCATCTATGAATATTATTGCCGGGCTGTTTTTTTCTGCTTCTTCAAAGATTTTTCTTAGGTTTGCTTCTGATTCTCCGTAGAATTTGCTCATAATTTCTGGCCCGTTTATTACGTGAAAGTTTGAGTTTGTTTCATTTGCTACTGCTTTTGCTAGTAGTGTTTTTCCTGTTCCTGGCGGTCCGTGTAATAAGACTCCTTTTGGCGGCTCTATTCCCAGTCGTTGAAAGACTTCTGGATGTTTTAATGGTAGTTCTACCATTTCTCTTATTTTTTTGAGTTCTTCGTCTAAGCCGCCAACGTCTTCATAGCTTACTTCAAAGGCAGGTGTTTCTTCTGCTTGTTCTTCGCTTATTCCTTCTGGTTTGTATTCTACGTGTGTGTTTTCAGTTATTACTACAGGAACTTTTTTTGGGTTTGTGTCTAGTACTATGAATTTTAGGTCTCCAAGTCCAAATAGCCCTCCAAGAGGCATTCCTTTTCTTATGTTTTCAAATACGTCTTCCATTTCATTCATTGGTGGAGGTCTTCTTTGGTTTCCTATTGCTACTAGGTCTCCTTTTAGTAATGGCCGGCCTTGTAGTCCTCTTTTGAATATGCTTGGATCATTCGTGTTTAATATCATTCCTTCTCTTGCTAGTGCTATTGTAACTTTTTTGGCTTCTTGTGCTTCTATTTTTTTGATTGTTACATATTCTCCTATTCCACTTCTGCTGTTTCTTCTTATCAGTCCATCCATTCTTATTATTGGCAGTCCTATATCTCCTGGGAGTGCTCTGTCTGCGATTGCAACAGTTGTTCTTTGTCCTGTTATTTCTATGAAGTGTCCTTCTCGTATGCCTATTTGTTTCATGTAGCTTGAGTCTATTCTTACTATTCCTTTGTTTACATCATCTTGTATTGCTTCTGATACTTTTAGTTGTATTCCTTTGTCTTGGGACATTTTTTTTCACCTTTGTACTTGTTTATCGTTAAAAATTTGTTGTGATTTTTTTGATCTTTTTTACAAGTTTAATAATTAAAGAAAAGTATTGGTTTTGTTTTATATATCTTTTGGAAAGAAAAATAAAAATTTTATTTTTTTGGTGTTTCTTTTGGTGTTTCTGTAGCTATTTTTGGTAGTGGTATAGGGCTGGGTAGTGATAGTTCTTTTGCCATTAGTATGCTTTGGATGGAGCATTTTGCCATTATGTTGTTTAGTAGTGTTGCAGCGTATTTTTTATCTAGTGATTTTTTCGTTTTTGTCCATGCATCTTGTATTTTTTTGGCTTCGTCTTTTGTCATTAGCGTTGTTGCTTCTCCTCCTAGTTCTATTGTTGCAAAGCTTGGTTGGTATTCTGTTTTGTAATTGAATTTGAATTTTAGTGCTGTTCTTTCTTTGTCTAAGCCCATTTTGTTTTCTTCTATGTTTTCTATGTTTACGTTGCTTGTTACGCTTACTTTGCCTTTTGGTGTCGCAGTTTTTTCTGCTTTTATTGAATTGAATGTTATGTTTAGTACGTTCATAGTATCACCTTGTTTTGTTGTTATCTCAGAATGGTTTTTTCTTTATAAAGTTTGTTACTCTTTTGTTTTAAATTGTAGTTTATTTCCATAATTGTCATATATTGCTAGGTCTTCTGGTTTGTACGGTTTTTTGATTATTCCGTGCACTATTCCTGTTTTTCCAAAGAGATGCAAGTCTGCTCTGCTTGGTTTGTTGTTGTAGCCAGGGTGGCTATGTATGGAACCCATAACGCTACTTGTCAGAGGCAGGTCTATGTATCCCCATGTGCTGTTTTCATTTGCTACGTACGGTTGGAATAAAATGTCTGTGATGGTCACCTTGTTTCCTATTATTCTTCCTTCTAAGAATGCTAGGTATTCTTTTGGATGTGTGTCTTTTGCGAGTCCGCAGATTTTTTTTATTGTTTTTTCTGTGAGTATTATTTCTTTTATTGGTTGTTTTCCTTTAAAGAATTCTTTGATTTTTTTTAGAATTTTCATTTTTTTGTCTTTTCTTTTCTTAATATTTATATATTGCGTTGGTTTATATTTGTTATTATGGTTAAAAGGAAGAAAAAGTCTTCTTCTGGGAAGAGGAAGGTTAAGGGATTTTGGTATTATTTTGTAAGAGTATTTAGAATTATTGGTGTTGGTTTGTTGTATTTTTTTAAGTTTTTTTTAATTGGTGTGAAATGGTTGATTTTGGGGTTGTTTTGGAGTGTTAAGGGTATTTTTGTGAGGCCGAATTTTTCGAGTAGTGGCAAGAAGAGGTCTTTTAGGGGTATTGTTGGACGTAAGCCTAAGGTACCTAGTAGCAATTTTAGTTTGGTTGAGACTTTTAGTGGTAAGTATGATTCTTTTTGGAGGAAGTTGAATTCTTCGGATAGTTTAATTGGTATTATTTTGGGGGCGCGTGGTAGTGGTAAGACTGCTACTGCTTTGAGTATTTTGGAGGATATTAAGAATAGTGATAGGAATTTTTATGCTATGGGGTTTCCTGGTGCTAAGTTGCCTAAGTGGATTGGTGTTGTTGATGGTATTGAGGATATTAAGAATGATTCTTATGTTGTTATTGATGAGGGTGGTATTTTGTTTGGCAGTCGTGATTCTATGAGTGATGCTAATAAGATGTTGTCTGATTTGTTGTTTATTGCTCGGCATAAGAATCTTAGTATTTTTTTTATTAGTCAGAATTCTTCTAATTTGGAGATTAATACTTTGCGTCAAGCTGATTTTTTGTTTTTGAAAAAGTCTAGTTTGTTGCAGAAGAATTTTGAGCGAAAGATTGTTTCCGATATTTATACGGGATATCAGGATGGTTTTGATAAATATAAGTCTAAGAAGGGTGTTGGTTTGATTTATAGTGATGAGTTTGTTGGTTTTGTTGAGAATCGTTTGCCTAGTTTTTGGAGTAGTGGGGTTAGTAAGAGTTTTAAGTAACTACGTTAAAAGAGTTATGATGAAAAGATTTATATTTATCAGTATGTGTCTAGTGCTATGGGTGAAGTTTTAAAGTTAATGCCATGTGGTGATTGTAGTTCTTTTGAGATAAATTCTGTTCTTTCAAAGTTGGAGGTGGTGTTGAATAATATAGTTGTAAATACGCGCGCCCTGTCTGATGCATCTCCTCATATTAAAGGCAGTTTTGAGTATTATTTAAAGTCTTCAAATGGTATTGAGGCTCCTAAATTTCTTAATTCTAGAGATGGCGCATGTTATGATTTTCATATTTTTGTTAAGTCTCCTAAGGTTCATTCTTCTGATATGGAAGATTGTTTGGATGTTTATACTGGAATTTATTCGTCTGTGTCAAATAAAAGAAAATTTGTTGATGATGAAAATTTAAATGAAAAGTTTTCTAAAGAGTATATTGGAAATTTAGATTCTATGATAAAGAGGTGTATTGTTAGTGCAGTAAATGTTGTTGCTCCTGATCTTGGCAAAAGATTTAGTTTTAAGTCTTATTCGGTAGTTCCAGGGTATTTTGACTTTTTGAAGTATTATTCACAAGAATTAGAATCTGAGGATTTAGCGGTGTTAAAAAATATTGCTAAGTCAATAGATTCTTTTACGCCTGATGGATTTCCTATAGCTATAGTTTCTGAAGATAGTGGTTATACTTCAAATTTGTTATCTGACTTTCTTGAAAATATCAGACCTGATAGAAATGTAAAGAGTTTTAAGTATTACAGTGTGGATTCTTCTGATGTGTCGACTCCTGAGTATTATGATTTACGACATTTGAAAGATCATAATGATTTGTGGAAAGTTTCTAATAAATTTAGGCATGTTGTTATTGTCACTAATGTACATAATCATGATGTTTTTAAGGTTCCAGGAGGAAAATTTGGGAAATTTCCTAATTGTTCTGGTAATTCTTTTAGTGATAACGCTGCTATGTTGTTTGATTTTAAAAACGGAAAAGTGCATGATATTTCACTTCCTGCTAAAGAAAGTTATAAAGAAGTTGTTATTAATTATGAGCAGTTAGTATTGAATCTTTAGTATGTTTTGTTTGAATTAAGATATTCAAAATAGGCAACATATTTTTCTGCTATTTCTTTGTTTTCTATGATTATGATGTTTTCGTCATTTATTGTGTTTGCTGCTTTTGTTGGGTTGTATGATCCTGTGATTGTTGTTTTGTTGTCTATGATAAATATCTTGTTGTGTTGCATTTTTGGGTTTTTGTCATAGGTTACGTTTATTCCTGATTCTTTGATCATTTGGAATGTTGATATTTTGTGATTTTGGAATTTTTCTATTATTCCTTTTACTTCTAGTCCTTCTTTGTGTTTGTCTATTAGGGTTTGCGCTATTTCTTTGTCTGTGAATGTGAATGTGAGGAAGTGTATTGTTTTGTTTGCTTTTTTTAGTTCGTTTTGTATTTTTGTTTGGCACTGGTCTTCTGGGCAGAGGTAGATTTGTATTTTTGTTCCGTTCATATTTATTTTGTTGTTTGTGGTTTTTTGTTGTTGTGTTTGTTTTTTTATTTCTTCGTGTTCTTTTTTGTATATTTTGTTTATGTATTCTGATTTTATTATTAGGATGTTGTTGTCGTTTGTGTTGTTTTGTGTTGGGTTGTATGATCCTGTTATTGTCGTTTTCTCGTCGAGCGTGCAGAATTTATTGTGCATTAGTCCTGTTTTTTTTATTTTTGTTCCGTAGTTTTCGTAGTTATCTTCATCGATTAGTATCTCTGCATTTTTTTCTTTTAGTGTCGTTATTATTTTGTTTTCTGTTAGGTCGTAGAACGCGCATTTTATTTTTTTTGCTGTTTGTATTTCTTGTATTATTTTTTGTTCGCAGTTATCTTTTGGACAAAAATATATTTCTATTGTTGCGTTTTTCTCGTCGAGAAATTTTTGATTTTGTGTATTTGTGTTTTCTGTTAGTGTTGTATGTGTTGCAAGTATGATTATTATTATGATGAGTATTTTTTTTGTGTTCATAGTTTTGTTTTTTGTTTTTTATTAATATTTGTTTCTTGTTTTTTTTCGGAAAAACAAAAAGTATTTAAATGTCAAAGGAAAAAAGTTGTATTGAGGTGTTTCATAATGCCAGCAAAAAAAGTAAAAAAACCTGTTAAGAAGAAAGCTGTTAAGAAAAAGGCAGTGAAAAAGAAAGCAGTCAAGAAGAAGGCTGTAAAAAAGAAGGCTGTTAAGAAAAAGGCAGTGAAGAAAGCTGTTAAGAAAAAGGCAGTGAAGAAGAAAGCTGTTAAGAAGAAAGCTGTTAAGAAAAAGGCAGTGAAGAAGAAAGCTGTTAAAAAGCCAGCCAGAAAAAAGAAGAAGTAAGTTTTTCTTTTTTTTTAATTTGTTTTTTTTTATTTTTTTATTTTTAAAAATTCTATTGTTTTGATTGTTGATTGTATTGTTCCTGGATATTTGTTTTCTAGTTTTTCTGTTATTGTTTGTTTTTTAGTTTGGTTTGGTTTAATTTTATGAATTTTCATGAGTTTTTGTAATTCTTTTTCTGTTATGTGTGTAAATGGATTTATTGTGTTTTTTTGTTTTTGTTTTTTGTTTTTTAGAAATTGGATTATGAATTCATTTGCGATTTCGTTGCTTGTTTTTGTTGTTATTTCGTTTTTGCTTGTTTTGTTTAGTTTCAAGTTTCCTTTGAATATGTTTTTTAGGTAGTGTTTTAGTAGTGTTTCTTTATTTTTGTTTTTTGTTTTTATGGTGTATGTTTTGTTTGTGTTTATTTTTTGTTGGGTTCTTAGTTGTTTTCGTATTCTTTTTTCCATTAGTTCTTCAAAGTGTTTGTCGCAATATTGGATTTTTGTGTTTTCTAGTGTTGTTGTTGCTTTTTTTTGGCATTTTGTGCATTTCATTGTTGTTTTTGTGGTAATCGTATTTTATTTATATGCATTCAGGTTTATATTGACTATTTTATAATGGTTACATTTTAGAAAAGTTTATATATTTAGTAGTTATTCTTAAGTGGAGACAATACGTCTCACCTCTTTTTCCTGGGAAGGTGTCGAGTTTCTTGATATCTTCCTGGGTTTTTAATCATTTGTTTTAGTGACTTTAGGCTTTGTTTTTTTTAGAATTGATGTGTTTTTTATTGATTTTGTGTTAGTTTCTTAGCAGACTCGGAGCAGCGATTTTTATTATACGGAAAAGACGAGGCAAGACTGCGTATCTTTAGTGCGTAGATACGACTCGTCGTCTTTTGGTATGCTAGAAACCGAAGGTTTTGCATACACAAAGTTTTGCTTTGTTGTATCGCAGAAATTCGCTTTTTGAAAAATGCGTCGTACTACGTGGCTTTAGCCTGTGGGTAGCATTTTTGTGAATTTCTTACGATTTTGAATGGGTTTTTCGTTTGGGTGGGTTGTTTCTTTTTTTAGGTTCAGATTTCTTTGTTTTTATTGTTATTAGGGTGGCTATTATTCCTATTATCAAGCCTATTGTGAATGTTTTTAGTTTTTCATAATCTATAGATATGTTTATTTTTTGTTTTTTTGGGAAATATATGTCTAGGTTGCTTAATTCTATAGAGTATTCTGAGAATAATAGTGCTAGTGTTTTGTCTGTTTCTTGTAGGTTTTGCGCGTAGTTGTAGTAGCTGTATCCTAGTATTGGGAAGCTTTCTCCTTGTTTATTTATTTGGGCTTGTGCTATTTTTAGTTTATCGTTTGTTAGATCGGGCATTTTTTCTATCGTTAGGGATATTGTTGATATTATTGAATTTATGTCTGCTTTGTATTTTGATGCTCTAAACAGGCAAAATGCGTAGTCTTCTTTTTGTTCTATTTTTCTTAGTTCAGGAAGTTTGTCTTCTTCATATATTCCTTGTATGAATACATTTAGGTATTCTTGTCTTTCTTGGACTTCAGCTATTTTGTCTTGGCATGCTTGTTTTAGGTGTTTTTCGTCTATTTGTATTTCTTTACCTTTGTATTCGAAAAATTTTGACCATGCTATTGCACTGTAGAATCTTTCTGTTATGTATCCTATTGAGTTTAAAGCTTCGGTTTTGTTTTCTTGTATTAGTTCTTGTGTTTCTGTTAGTCTTTCTTTTACGATTATGTATGTTTCTAGGTTTGATATTGTTTTTATTGGTATTTTTTCTAGGTTGTTAAGCATTTCTTTTGTTTTTTGTTGTATTTCTGTTAGGATTTTTTGTTTTGTTTGGTTTGTTTCATTTTGGTATTGTATTTCTCTTAATCTTGTGTTTGCTGAGAAGCAGAAGCTTGCTGCACTGTAGTGATCATCTTTTTTTGTTGCTTCTTTTGATTTATTAAGGTAGTTTATGCTTGAGTTCAGTTGTGTCTGATTTGTTTCGTTTAGGTTTTCTAGTATTTTTTGTGCTCGTTCGCATAATTGGTTTGATACTTGTTTCATTATTTCTTGGTATTGCGTAGGTATTTTTATTGGTCCTTCGTGTGTTTCGTATTGTTTTCCTGTGAATTCTTTTAGTGCTTCTTGTATTGTTGTTATGGGTATTACTTGTATGCCTTCTATTGTGTAATTTTCAGCGTATGTTATTTTTGGTGTTTCGTTTGTGTTGTTTTGTGTTTTGTTATTTTCTTCAATGTCTACTATGCTCCATTTTGGTATTAATATTTTTTTAAGTCCTTTGTCTTTTGCAGCTTCTGTTTTTTCTTTTATTCCTGCTACTGCACCTATTATTCCTCCTGAGTTTATTGTTCCTGTCATTGTTATGTCTTGGTTTATTTCTTCGCCTTCTAATAATAGTATTGTTAGTATGGTCATAGCGCCTGATGCACTTGGTCCTCCTACTATGTTGCTTTTTGCTCTTATTGTGTAGAAGAAATCTTTTGTTGTGCAGTCTTTTTCTAGGAAATCGCATGCTATTTGTTGTGCATATCTTGTACTTATTTGTGTGTCTATTTTTGTTAGGGGGTAGCTATCTATGAATACTCTTCCTGTTCCTGGTTTTATTTCCAGGTATAGGTCTGCAGTTCCTCCTAAGGTTTCATTTCCTTCTTCGTATACTGTTAGAAGTGTTGTGTGCCCTTTTTGTGCTGACACTACCGGTATAAATAACATAATTATTAGTGTTGTTAGTATTATTGTTTTGTATTTCATCTTAATAAAATTCCTTTCCTATTTTGATACTTTCAGAGCATTTTTTGCAAAAATATTCTGGATATTGTTTTTTTAGTTTTTCGTCCATTCCTGTATCATATTTTTTTTCTTTTCCAAGAAGCATGAACCCTTCTTCTTTAGGAGGTATTGTTATATCTACTATTTCATACATCACGCATTTATTGTCTGTGCAATGAGGTCCTAATTCCATTTTGTAACCGTCGTGAGTTATCCAGAACGCTTCTTTCAAATGATTTCCTGTGACTACGTCGTGTCCTATTTCGTGTATTACTATTGAATTTAATCTTTTAAGAAACTTGTTGTAGGGCACTGTTAATTTTTTGGATGGTTTGTTGTCGTATCTTTTTATTCTTGCAGTTGACACAACTGTCAAGTTATCCAATTGATATCCTAATATCCATGATTGATTGTAATCTTCTTCATCTATAAATATGTCTTTATCTGTTATTATCATCGTATTTTTTTCTTCGTCTATTATTTCTTTTAGGTTTAATGCACTATCTTGATATCCTTCAAATTTTGTTGTTTTTTGAAATATTTCATCAAGGTTTTTTTCTTCTATTTCTATGGGTATGCCAAACACTTTTTTTATTTCGTTAATTGGCCTTGCTAGTCCGTGTCTTGTGTCTTTTATTATTTTCATTGTGTTGCCTATTTTCCTTTGTTTCTTCCTCTAGTTTCTACTTTTTTGAGTCTTTGTAATATTTTTTCTTTGTTTTTTGGGTTGTATCCTTCTAAGAATTTTTTCCATATTTTTTTTTCGTTTTTGTAGTGTTTGCTTTTTATGGCTTCTTTGAATAGGTGTAGGTCTACTGCTTTGTCTTCTTCTTTTGTGCTTATTTGTGATAGTCCGTAGTCTATTATTCTTATTTTTTTATTTTTGTCAAGGATGATGTTGCTTGTTGTTAGGTCTCCGTGTATTATATTTTTGTCGTGTAATTTTGCGGTTGTTTCTCCTATGTTTTTTGATAGTTTTGTTTGTTTGTCTATTATTTCTTTTAGTAGTTTTCCTTCTATGTATTCCATTGTGATTTTGTTGTTTTCTGTTTTTATTAGTTTTGGTGCTGTTTCTGGTATTTTTTGCATTATTTTCGTTTCTGTTTTTGTTCTTGTTTTTATTAGTTCTTTGTCTAGTTCTGGATGTCTGTATTTTTTTGGAGTTCTTTCTTTTGTTATTGTGTTGTTTGTTTGTGTTATTGTTGCTTCTGCTCCTTTTGCTAGAATTTTTTGCATTTTATACTGTAGTTTAGGTTTATTTATTAGGTTTTTGTATTAAAAGGAAAATTTATGTTTAGAATTCTTCTTCGTACTCTTCTTCATCTGTGAAGAGTTCGTCTAGTTCCCATTTACTTACTTTTTTTTGGTTTAATAATGATATTTTTGGTTTTCTAGTTGTTTCTCCTCTTATTTCATCTAGCATTTGTTCGTCTTCAATGTTTGTTATGTCTAGTTCGTCCATTTTTTGTTTTACCTCCTTTGTTTTTATTTTTAGTATTTCTTTTAGTATATAAATTTTTCGAATTGTAATCACTTTCAAGTGACTACCATCTATTTACTAACCCCTTTTCTTATGTATTATATGGCATTTTTTTGCTTTATATAGTTTATTGACATTATTTCTATTTGCGGGGATTTGGCTCTTTTTTTAGAATTAAAGCTTGTTTTGACTTATTTTTTGTATATGTATCTGCTTATGTTCTTGCATTTTAAGCAAAGTATTGTTTTTTTCCCTTTGTGTGTTCTTATTCTGCAGTTATGTCCTGGTATTAGAAACGTTTGGCATTTTTTACAGTATTGTTGTTTTTGGTTTTTATTGAATGGTGTTTTGTGTTTAAGAGATATTTTTTTTGCTAATTGCACGTATCTATTTGCCAGATCTTGGTCTTTTTTGTATGTTTTGTTAGCTTCTTTGAATAATTCGTGTATTCTTTGTTCTGCAATTTGTTTGTCTTTATTTTTATTTTTCATTTTTTTTAAGTGCTGTTTGAATATAAATCTGGGGTCGGGGCTGTTGATCAGCTTGGGGGAAGAAGAATCAACAGCGCTTCGACCGCCAGGATTTCCTTTATGGAATGTAATCTTCTTCTATTTCTAAGTTCATTTTTTTGATGAGTTCTATTGTTCTTTTTGCTTCTTTTATTTTTGATAGTGCGTTTGTTTCAAATTTTGATACTGCGGCTTGTGTTATTTTTAGAGAATTTGCGACTTCTATTTGTTTAAGTCCTTTTTTTCGTAATTCCAGTACTTGTATTTCTTTTTTTGTTAACAATTTACACAACCACAACAAGTTATATTGTTTTTATAATATGTATAACTTTATTAAGTTATTTATATATTTTTTCAATTTGTATTTGGTGCTGTATTTTTTGTTGTGCCAGAAACTTTGTTTCTGTGCATTTAGGGTGGAGATACACAAAAAAATCAGTTTTGATTTCTGTGTGCAAGAAAATTTTAGTTTCTTAGCAGACTTGGAGCAGCGATTTTCAGTATTTATGGTTTTATTGTGTGTTGTATTTTGCTAAAGTGTTGTGTGCGACAAAATATTGTCTTTTAAGTCATAGTCACTTTCAAGTGGTACAAAATCGTAAAGTATTTAAAGTCTGTCGAATGATCTGTTAAAGACTATGAAGAAAAAGAGTTTCTTTAGAAAAGGCCTTGAAAAAGTAATCTTGACAGCATCAGGATTGTTGTTGTTAAACAGCATAAATACTGCTCAGACTACTAATTTAACGTTTTCAGGTGAAGTA
>JAIPHP010000020.1 GCA_021735165.1 Candidatus Woesearchaeota archaeon | reverse complement strand
AATTGATACGCCGGGTTTCGCTACGCGAAATCCATTGGGCGCTTTGCGCCCAAAAACTTTATTGAAAAAAATAAGAAGGAGGGATTACTTCCTCCCTACACTAAAGTGTAGGGTATCCGTAATCAAACAATGTAATGAACGAACGTTTTTGTGTGCAATAAAAACAAAGTTTTTATTCGCATGCCAAAAATCAAAGATTTTTGTGCAGGTTGGGGTACGACAAAAGCAAAGCTTTTGTGTACAATAAATGCAAAGCATTTATTTGTATTAAACCCCCTTCGCTAGCGCGCAATAACATTAGAACTTAAAGCTTATTTTCAAACGATTATTTTTTAGAACGACAACACAAATTTTTAATTTATGTTAAAATTATATCCCCTTCTTTTGTTTCTTCAACTAACCTATCACTTTTTAATTCTTCTATCAAACGCATTACTTCGGATTCCATCATACCTTCCATTTGCGCTTCATAATTTATGTGTTCTCTCATAATCTTAGCATTAGGTCCTGTAGACAAATCTCTCAATATGTTGAGTAATTTTATTTTGCTATCCATACTGCTCTCATTCATTACTCGAGAAGCCATCATTCTTTGGACGCGCATTATCTCATCAAAACTATTTGGATCCATAATCTATTTTCCCCCGAACAGTATATAAAAGGCACAACTAAAATATAAATGTTCTGGAATGAATATACATAAACGTATATTAAATTGTTTAAAGAAAGAAAAAAGTATTTCAACAAAAAAAGAATTATTCTCTTAATTTCCAACATTTAATGAAAATTCAAAGAAGCACTTGAGAAAGCAAGACTAAAAATTCCTGCGTTCAAAAGTACGGTTGGACAGCAACGATATGCTTACAGTTTTCATACGTTGAGACATACGTATGCAACTTACTTATTGGAGCAAGGTGTTGATTTGTATTATGTGCAAAGAAGCCTAGGTCATGCTGATATTCACACAACACAAATTTATGCACATATTAGTAATCGTGATTTGCAGAATAAGATTAACGAAGCATTTGGAAGCAAGAAGTTTGTTAGTAATCAAAGACCTTCAAAGAGAACAGATGATCCTCTGCAGATTTTGAAGATCAAGTTTGCAAATGGAGAAATCACAAAGGATGAGTTTGAAGAGAAATATGATGTATTGTCGGAATTATAATTAATGAAGAGATGATTTTGATGCATGAGGTGCTATTTTTTGTCACTTTATGTATTAAAATAGAAAAACATTTAAATATTAAATAGTAAACACTTGTTTGTAAAAAGGTAAACAGCCATGTTGACGAAAACTCAATTCAAAATAATGGAGATATTTGTTGCGAATCTCACAAAACGATTTGGTGTAAGGGAGATTGCAAAACTGTTAGATATGAATATTTCTCTTGTACATAGAAATATAGTTCCATTAATAGAAGCTAAGATATTGATCAAGGATGATAAAGGTTATTTATCAGTTGATTTTAGAAAGAATCACGATTTGCTTAGTTTTACAGAATATGAACGAAGAAACAAATTTTTGAAAAAAAATAAAATCATTAAATTAATGTTAAATGAGATAATCAAGGAGTTTCCTTATGGGTATTATTCTGTCGTTATTTTTGGTTCGACCGTAATAAGTCCGAAACCAAACGATTTAGATTTATTAATTATTATTGAAAAAACAGATGACATCGATAATGCTGAGAAGTATTTGTATCATATCACAAGAAATTATACCTTACCAATACATTCATTAGTTGTGTCGTTTGAAAGTGTTTATGGAATGCTTACTCCAAGAGAAGATAAGAATGTTATGACGGAAGTATTAAACAAACACTTATTGCTTTATGGAGCTGAGTTATTTTACAAGTTGCTTACGAAAGGGAGGGAATAAAAATGCTTGAAGAAAAGAAGTTAAAGGAAATTCAGTCTAAAGTTAAGAACTATCTTGATGAAGGTATTATTAAAACAAAGCAAAAGAAAGAATTTGTTGATTTCTTTTTATCTAATGCTAGAAAATCTTTAAAATGTGCAAATGCGTTGTATGATCTTTCAACTGATAAAGAATTACAAAGTAAAGCTAATTATTCTAATTTTGATGGATTCTTATGGGTTGTTAATGCTGCATATTATTCTATGTTTTATATGGCAAGAGCGCTTTTAGAAAGTGAAGGAATTAAATTAGATTCTGAACAATCTATTCATGCATTAACTTTTGATGCAGTAATCAACTTCTTTTATCTTAATGGAAAATTGCAAAAGAAACTTATTGAAGATTTTGCTGAAAGCTTAGAAGAAGCTTCAGAGATATTAGGCAAGCAAAAAGCAGATTTGCTTATGGAAGATTATTTCTTTGAAAAAGGAAAACGAGCAATCTTTACTTACAGAACAGAAGAAGTGGTTATTCAATCAAAAGCAAAAACATCTTTAGAAAGGGCGAAGAGATTTAGTGAAGAAATAAATAGCATAATTGAAAAGTAAGTCAACTGCTAGTGCAACTGTATGGTTCTTTTATAAAAGAATTGGCAACCGATAATGCTTGGTGTGTTTGCAGAATTCTTTGTTTTTAGCCCGCGTCTTTGTTTTTCAACTGTTGGTATAATACTACTGTATGAAGTGGTTATTTGTATAGTTGTTCTTTTAGTTCTAAGATTTTTTGTTCTGTCTTTTTTGATCCTAGACAAAAGCTTTTTTTCTTATCAACATAGTTTTTGTAGTTTTTATGTTCTTTTTTTGGAGCGGTGATTATCCAGTAATCAAAGTGTTTATTGAGCCATTCAACTTTGTTTTGTATTTGAGTTTTGTTGTTTGTTCCTGTTTCTATTTCTACAGCAATTTTTTTGTTTTTGTAGATGAATGCTACGTCTGGTCTCATTTCGTTTATTGAGTATTCTATTTTTGAGTTGGTTTGATCTATGTTTGCTAGGACAACTAAAAAATTGTAAGAAAGAATATAAAAAAGTATTTATTTTTTTAAGTAAGTTTTTGGAACTAAGAATTGTCCATTTGATTGATATTCTATTCCTTTATGAATAACTTTTTGTTCATCACTGATATGGATCGTATCATCAATGGTTTTAATTTTTTGCGCGGTTGCGCCTGCAGCGCCAAGATTAGCGACTCCGTCGCCTACCACGGCAAAGACGCCATTATCGTGCATGTAGCCGGCAACACCACCATAGTAACGACACAACGGGCGCCCTAACAGTTTTTTAAATCCTGTATTGTCTAGTCTGTGAACAACATATATTTCATCTCTTCCTTTAATATTTTGATAGTAATCTGCAAGTTCATTTGCATCATCCACTCCGCCTGCAAACATTTGAAATATGCCGTATTCTTTTGCAAGAGAAATAGGGATTTGTTTATCTGAAGGAAGTATTTCAAAGTCCTTGTCTTTTTTTACTTCTGAAATAATTATTCTTGGTTGTGTTCGATCTTTAATTTTTCCTTCTCTCATTTCTTTAAAAGTGTATACAGCTATTTGTGAATCTTGTTTCGTGATATATTTAAAAAAATCTTTGTCTATTGGCATAAACCCGTAGTTTTGCATAGTGTTCCATTTTTCCTTTAACACTTCTGTATCTGATAATTCTCCAAATCCGTGTGCTACTATAAACTTATGTCCTTTCCAATGTCCGTGATATTGTGCGGAAGTTGTATCAACAAATGTTTTTTTAAGAACATTTACAAAATCATCATCTTTTTGTAGTCTTATCGTATCTAGCATAGTTGCAACACGAACTAAATTAGGATTATTTTCAAGAATTTGATCTGCTTCTTCTCTGGCTGAAATGTACTTTTGATTATTTTCTTCTTCATTAATTGTATTTGATGTTGTGAATACAAATTTATTTTTTGGATTTTCGGGAAATGATGTGGCCATATAAAATCACCTTTTGATAGTTTAGCATATGTATCTATTAATACTATTTAAATCTTTCACTTTTGTCGTTATTTTAAAGTAGTGTTTTTAGTTGTCGCGCACATCCTCTCTAACATAAAGACAAGATTTTAATGCACTTTCCACATTTGTAAAAAAAAGACACATTACACAAAACAACGTCACAAAATCTAAGAATTTTAAACTGTTAATCACTATTAAGTGATATATGTGTCGAAATGTTTATATACTTTTATTTTTTCTTCTTTACAAAGGTCGATATTTATGCCTATCAAAAAAATACTCGAAAATTTTTCTCCCTCTGTAGATCACATGATTAAAGCAAAAGAACATAAATTTTCGCAAAAACAAAAACAGACTACAAAGATAGTACAAAAGATTTCACAGATTAATTCGTATCTTGTTGAAGTACTTGAAAATAAAGAGCTTCAAGCCACACTTCATGCAGCAGACATTTCTTCCATCACAATTTATAATATAAACGATGAGTTTACGGAAGATAAACTAAGTCTTGAATTATTTTATGAAAATTCCATTGCACAAATCGGGTTAACTCTCTCCGGCACAGGCTGGGGCAACTATTCTTTAATGAAGGTCGATATTAATAAAGTCTCTTCACTAGAACTTGGACAATTTTATTCTGCCGCAGTCACCCAAGATAGTCGAGCGATTATGACAACCCCAAAATACGATCGTTGCAAGACTCTTGATAAACAATTACTAGTCAGTTACCTACTGGAAAAACCTCTCAATGGGCTTCCTTCCATGTTAGTTGAAAAGAAACAAATAGAACGTTTTTTTGAATCAGAACTACAAACTAAGCTACATCTGAGAACCATACAATACAAGAATTAGTGCTCATTAACAATTAAAGAAAAAATTCACGTTCTTTTCATCCCACTCATCAAAGCGCAAGAAAAGACGATGTTTTACCAAAATCAAGTTTTATTAACTTTTGTTACTCCGCAGTAGTCTTTATTAGAAACATTTATAGATTGCGCATAGCGTGCGACGGCTTTTGTGTCGCCCGAATCTCTGGCTTTCACCCATTGGACGGAGGCGATATGCGTGAAACACAAAGATGTGCAGAAAGATTATCTGCAAAGGTTTGAAGTGCTTAAAAAACGGCTTTATAGCGAGTTCTCGTGGCTTAGCGGTCGTGATTTATCCAATTTGCTAGGCAAGATTGGTCATTATCACTATGATCGTAAAGGTTTAATGCTTGTTGGTGAGGACAGAGAGTTTTATGATTTCTTGATGAAGAATGGTTATAATCCTTACACTGTTTATCGTTGGGCGCTTTTAGAACGGGTTCCTGAGGAGATTAGGCAGAAGCTTAAAGAGAATAAGATTGGGCAGAAAAAGGCTATTTCTGAGGCTTACGTGCGAAAACGTGAAGCAGAGAACAAAGTGTTCACTGGCTTGCATGAAATGGGCTTGACTTTAATTAAGGGGATGTAGAATGGGACAAAATTTTGCAAGACCAAATGCTACAAAAAGAAGCTTGCCCAATGTCTTTAACAAAAAGCAATTAGTTGCCTTGTTTGAAAATATTGAAGATACACAAGTTTTCATGGGTTCATTAATTGCTTTGTTTTGTGGGCTTCGTATCAGTGAAGTTTGTAATTTGAAAAAGCAAGACTTAGATTTAGACGCTGAAAAGCTAATTGTCCGTCAAGGTAAGGGAAGTAAAGATAGAGTGGTGATGGTACCATCACCATTAATAATGCTTTTGAAACGATGGTTTCATGCAACAAAAGAAACAGAATATTACATTTCAAACGAATATAATTACCCTTATTCCTCAGGACTATTATCGAGAAAGTTTAAAGAAGCACTTAACAAGGCAAGACTAAAAATCCCTACATTTAAGAGCACAGTTGGACAGCAAAGATACGCCTACAGTTTCCATACGTTAAGGCATACATACGCAACTTACTTGTTAGAACAGGGAGTTGATTTGTATTATGTGCAAAGAAGTCTTGGACATGTTGATATTCACACAACACAAATTTATGCATATATTAGTAATCGTGATTTGCAGAACAAGATTAACGAGGCATTTGGAAGCAAGAAACTAGTGACTGAGCTTAAGTCTTCAAAGAAGAACAATAATCCTTTGCAGATATTGAAGATAAAGTATGCTGAGGGAGAACTCACGAGAGAAGAGTTTGAAGAGAAGTACAGTTTATTGTCGGAGCTTTAAAATGTCAAAAAACTGCCTTTTTACCGAAATATTTTTATATTATAAAGTGTTAATAAGTATCACTTTATGGAATAAAATGAAATATGGCTTATTGGTTAAAAAATTGAACTTGATTGATAAAAAGATTATCACATCAGATGAATTAAAGAGCTACTGCTCTATGGTTGGAGTTACTTATCTTGATGCAATTAAATATCTTATTAGGTATAAGTATCTTCATCGTATCATGAGAGGAATTTTTTATAATCCTTCTATTCGAGAACGTAAAATGAATGGTTTTGACATGACATATAGGGAAGCAATCATAAAAGCTTTAGAAATTAAAGGAGTAAAAAATTGGTATTTTGGTCTTGAAACCGCAATAAAATTGAATAATCTTACTCATGAGTTTTTTGTAGTAGATTATATTTTGAACGATTCTATTGCCAGAACTAAATCATTGGAAGTATTTGGTAATAAAGTAAGGTTTGTTAAGGTTAAGTCAGAACTGTGTAACTTTGGCATGAAAAGAATAAATTATTTGAAATTTTCAGACGTAGAAAAAACAATTCTAGATTTTATTTATTTATTAAAATACAGAGGATATGAAGCTCCTTTAATCAGAAGTAAAATTATAGACTATGTAGATATTGCATCAAAAGATAAGCTAAAAACTTATGCAAAGAAATACAACAAAACTGTTGAAGAATTCGTGAGGTCACTATGAAAGAACTAATTACACATTTAAAATCTAAACTTAACATCGATAAAACAAGATTCTTGGAAAAAGATATTATCCTGCACAGAATACTAGTGCGTTTAATGAAAACAAACTTCAAAAAAGAATATGCATTCAAGGGAGGTACTTGTCTCACCAAGTGCCATTTGGGGTATTATCGTTTTTCAGAAGACATGGATTTTACATATATTAAACAAGAAGAATTAGTTGGAAAAAGTCAAAATCAAATAAGAAAAATACTCTCCAATAAAATCAACGAAGTAATGGATTTACTTGTTGAAATTTCAAAAGAACTTAATCTTGATTTTAAATTAGAAAAAGGAAATGCAAAATACGTCATGCTCGGTGGCAGTAATAAATTCACGACATTTAAGATGTGGTACAAAAATCAAGACGGAGCTGATGACTTTATCAAGCTACAAATTAATTACTTTGAAACAATTATTAACAAGATTATTGTAACAAAAGCGAAAAGCTTGTATTCTTCAATTAACAAAGGAGAATTACAACTTCTATTCCCAGAATATTCTGATATTTTAGAAGAAGTGGAACTGCAAGCATACCCTTTGGAAGAGATTTTTCTTGAAAAAATACGAGCAATACTTACCAGAAGAGGAACCAAAAGCAGAGACTATATTGATGTTTACTTGTTAATCAAAAAATTACATCTTGATTATGAAGCAGTTGAATTGGATGTTATTAAGAAAACAGAATTTATGCTAGTTTATGATAAATACTTGGAAAATCTTTCTGTTATTAAACCCGAGAAATTAGTTCTTGGAGAGGAAGAGAATCTTTTACTCGAGCCATTAGAAAAAGATTTTAAAGATTTCTTGCCCAAGTTCTTTAAGTATCTGGTGAAGCTAGAAGAAAAACTTAGAGCCACACAAGAATGATTTTTTGCCGGCGTAAATGCCAGAGATATTGCCGGTGAAAGTTAGGAGTAGGTTGGGTGTAACTTGGGAGAAAAATGACTTCAGCCGTACAAAATTATATCAGGGTTTTATAAATAAACCTCGCAACCATTATTTTGCCTAATTCTTGGTTTCTAGGGTTTGTGTTGGCAGAATTGCAGGGTTGCAACCGTCGGCATTATACTGCTAATAATTACTTATTATCTCGTTGATCTGTTGCTCTGCTTGTTTGAGTGTTAGGCAGTAGGATGTTTTGTTGTTGGTGTGTTGTTTGTATTTTGCTTTGAGTTGTCTTGAGCATATTATTATCCATTGGTCGAAGTTTTTGTTGAGCCAGTCTACTTTTTGTTTTATTTGTATGTCTTTGTTGGTGCCTGTTTCTATTTCTACTGCTAGTTTTCCATCTGGATAGATAAATGCTATGTCTGCTCTGAGGTTTCCTTTTTGGTATTCTATGTGGCTGTTTGCTTCGTCTATTTCTGCTATTAGGTGTTTCATGCAGAAGTGATAGTCTGATTCGCTTGGATTATTGTTTTTTATTATGAGGTTGTTTCCTGTGGTTCCGTCTCTGTAGATGAATGGTTTGAATTTGTAGCCGTATTTTTTTATGAGTAGTTCTCTTTCTTCTGGTTCTAATTCGTCTGCACAGTAATATTTATTTGAAAGTAGTTCTTTATCTTCTTCGTTAATTGGTTCTTCTTCTGTTTTTGTTACAAGTTGTAGTTTTCCTTGGCTTTGAAGTTTAAGTGCTTTATCGTAAAGTTGTTTTTCTTTTAGGGGTAGTTGTGAGTAGTTTGTTGGGTATGCTTTGTGTTCTTGTACAAATTCAGTTACTTCTTGCCATAGTTCTTCTAATTCTTCTTGTTCTTGAACTATTTCATCATATTGTCTTGTTGCGTTTGTTATTGCTTCTTGATAATATTTGAGTGCGTGTTTGGGTATTGCTCTGTTGGATTTTACTTTTTTGAAATAATCAACTAGTTGTTTTGTTTGCTGTTCTTTTTCGTATTCAATTTCTTCTAATCGTTCTTGCCGTCTTTGTTCTAAGTATTCTTCGTTATTTAGTTCAATGATTTTTTGTTCTAATCCTTTTGTTTTTTCTTCAACATATTGGGGAAATCTTTGAGAATTAGTTCTTTTTACAAAGTTTTTTAATTCTTGCAATCCCTCTTTAGCCTCTTCTGAAGTTTCATATTCTCTTTCAACTATTCGTTTGATTGTACATTTGATGTGATTTTCTTCGTCTTTTCTGAGCTCTATGAATTTTAGAATTAATTTATAGCTTACAATTATAACAAAGATTGATCCTGTGATAACTATTGTTGTGTTCATTGTTCCCATATCCTCTGAAAATCATCAAGAACACGCTTTCCCGAGTAGTTTAGGTAAATGTCTGTTGTTGTGATTGAGCTGTGTCCAAGAATCGCTTGTAATGCCCTCAAATTTCCGCCTTTATGTAAGTATGTTACGGCGAATGTGTGTCTTAGTACGTGTGGGCTTACGGTTTTTCTTATTCTTGCTCTGTCTGCAACTACTTTGACGTATTTTTGTATTGTTCTCATTGCTAGTGGGAATCTTGTTTCTTTGGTGAATAGTTGTGTTACATAAAATTTTGCTAGGCTGCTTAAGGGTATGACTCTTCGTTTCTTTCCCTTGCCGATTATTGTGATGCAGTTTCGTTGCCATGAAACGTTTTCTTCTTTGAGATTAGCTAATTCTGAAACTCTCATCCCCGTATCAAGAAGTAGGTTGATGACGAGTTCCTCATCAAAGTTTGTACAAGACTTTCGAAGTAGTGAGACTTCGTCTTCTTCTAAAGGTTCCCGTTTGTATTCCATTTTTTTATCGCCTCCTAATAAGCTTCAGGCTCTCATAGTAAATAAAGCGATGTCGGAGAAACGTCCCCCCAAAGGCACCTCAGTTAACATCTAAGAATACAACGGTCGTCATGATAAAATAATATAACTCAGAGTTTGTAATACAATTTATTTTCTAGGTTTTACTTTTTTAAATTCTTGATATGAAACAAACTTTTTCTTGTCTTCTTCTTTTAATTCACAGATTTTTGTGTGGTTGTTTATGAATTCTAAGAATTCTTCTTTGTTAAATTCTAATTCGTTGAGTTTGGTTGCTAGTTGTTGTAGTTTTATTCTGCAAGTTTCTCTTTGTGGTTTGTTATAGTAGCATTTTCTGTAGCAATTGGTTTTCTGATGCCATTGAATATAATATATTATGTTTTTCTTTTTTTGTTTCCCTTTAATATTTGCTAGAACTAAGTTAATTTCGTTATAAGATACTGAGTTGTTGTTGATTCTTGTTTTGATTTCTTTTAGTGTGTCGTTTGACGATTTAATATTTTTTAGAATTATTTTTATTTTGTTATTTGGTAGTATTTCTTTGAGTTTTATTTGGTGGTGTTCTACGAGTGTTGCTAAGTGTTGCCAGATTGTTCCTTCTTTTACTCCTCGTTGTGTTGTTATTTGGTTTATGGTTAGTCCTTTTTTGAATAGTTGTAGGGTTTTTTGTGTACTGAATTCAAATTTTGATTTTTCTACTTTTGCGTTGAAGTTTTCGTGTTTTTTTACGCTTTGTATTTTTGGTTCTTTGTTTATGGGGAATTCTTTGTTGAATTTTTTGGTTAGGTTTTTTCTGTATTTGTATGTGTTAGCGTTGCTTGCGTATGCTAGGTGTCCTTCAAATATTTCTATTGCTTTTTCTCGTTCAATTTTTTCGCTGTTATATTCTTTTTTTGTTTTTCTTAGCTTGGTTTTGAATTTGTTTTTGTTCTTTCTTTGTAACGTCTTGTAGTGATAGAAGATTTTGAATCCTAAGAAGTTTATTCCGTGTTTTAGGTCGATTATTTTTGTTTTTTCGGGGTGAAGTTCTAATTTTAGCTTTTGAGTTAAAAAGGTTTTTATTTTTTGTTCAAAATTTCTTAATTCTTGTTTGTTTTTACTTAGAATTACGAAGTCATCGACGTATCTTATGTAATGTTTGGCTTTAAGCTTGTGTTTTACATATTGATCTAGTTCATTTAGGTAGATGTTTGCGAATAGTTGGCTTGTTAAGTTTCCAAGAGGCATTCCGTGGTGGAGTGTTTTTGATTCGTGGTTTTCTAGAATTATCTTTATTAAGTTCAGTATGTTTTCGTCAGTTATTTTTTGTTCTAAGAGGTTTAGTAAGATGTTGTGGTTTACTGATGGGAAATAGTGTTTTATGTCTGCTTTTAATACGTAGCAGTTGTTTGTGTTGTTTTTTGAGATTTTTCTTTTGAAGTAATCAAATCGTTTGATTGCGTTTAGTCCTCCTTTTCCTATTCTGTTTGCGTAGCTATCATCGATGAATGATTTTTCAAATGTTGGTTCTATGATGTTGCAGATTGCGTGGTGTATTACTCTGTCTCTGAAGTCTGATTTGCTGATTTTTCTTGTTTTGGGATCTCTTAGAATAAATGTTGTTAGTGGTTTTGGTTTATATGTTAACATTAAAAGTTCGTTTCTTAATTGCAAAAGATTTTCATTAAGGTTTTTCTCAAATTCTATGACGTATGGTTTGAGCGTTTTTCCTTTTCGTGCTTTTCGAAATGCTAGTTCGAGATTATCTTGCGAACATAGGTTGCTGTAATTTATTTTGGTCATTAATTTAGTCTGGTTTTTGTAAGTATTATTAAACTGTACGAGAATAATGTGTCCCAGAAAACGTAGTTGTACTATTCCAAGCAAAGAGGCATTATTGTTAAGGTTGTTGTTCCCGTTGACGTTGGAATTATTATTACCAACAGAGCCACCAACCAAAAGCCGCCCCAATGTAGCCCTTTTACTGCTAAAACTCAATAATTTTGAGTTTGTTCACTGCCACTTCATTGCTGTCGTGACTGTATTTTATAACAGTTATACTGCCTTAGTAAAAGGACGTGTAGTTCCAATCCACTCTTGTTTTATACTCTAGTTTTTATCAGAGCAACTGGGACAATAGAATCAAGAAAATAACAAATATAAAAAATTATTGTTTAATTATCTTATAAGGGCTTGTTTCTAAAACTTTGTTTAATAGTTCAACTTGTTTGGGAGCGAAGTTATCCTCTAACTTGCCATACTGTAAAACTTCGTCTAAAGATGCTATCTGCAATTTTGTTGAATAATTTTTTTGCGCGATTGCGCCTGCGGCGCCATTGTTAGCGACTCCGTCGCCTACCCCAAGCAAAGAGGCAAGACTGCTAAGGGAGTCGTACCCGTAGACGCGGGAATAACCACCAACAGAGCCACCAACCAAAAGCCGCAATCCAGTAAAGCTTCCAGGATAAAATCCTAAAATATCATTAATATTGCTTACACTATGATGTTTTTTTACAACTGTGATATATTCGTTTTTCTTTTGTTTCTGTCCTTGAAATAAATGGCTCATGATTCTTGAACGAGCTTTATTATTACTGTAAGCATTATTTCTTAGTTCATTTGCAATATTTTTGTTTACGGTAAAACTTCCATCTGATTTTTTTACAGCCTCATAAACATCACGACCACCAAAATCAAACGAATAACTATTGTTCAATTCAGTATTTGAGTTTATTCCTGAAATCATTTCTTTTACAAATTGCAGATCTGATTGTTCTAAATCGTGAACGATGACTATCTCGTCATTTTTTTCTAAACTAAGCATAGGATTTCCTGCCAAATCAAACCAGTTGTTGTAAAGAAGATTTCTATCATTTTCATCAGAGTTATATTTTTCCATTCTTCCAGTTGCCAAATCATAGAAATTACCAAATTTCATGTTGCTTGCAACAAGTTGTGGAATTGCGCCTCTGACTGTGTCTCCTGTGAAATTGTCAAATTTTTGAGTGGGTTTTGATGGTTTTGTAAAATTATGTTTTTCGGGCATATAGCTCACCTTTCGATACTTTTATTATGTGTATCTATTAATACTATTTAAATCTTTCGCTAATGTTGTTACTCATTAGTAAATATATTTCTTGTCGCACACTCTCCCGAATATAAAGACAAGATTTTTATAATCTAAACGTCACTCTCTTTATAAATAAACAATTCATGGGTTTGAGAGCCCAGAGATGTTGGTGCGCCGTTTTTCACGGTTTTTGATGCGTTTTCCATTTTTGCACAGAAAGACGCAAGACGGCGTATAAGTGCGAAATCTAAGGGTTTCGGGCTGTTAATCACTATAAAGTGACAACATGCCGAAACATTTATAAATCAGAGACAATATCGACCAATAATGGTGAACTAAATGAGGATAGAAGACGCAATCAAACAATTTTTAGGCAAACAAATGAAGCCCGAAGAATATATTTTAGCACTACACAAAGAACAAATCACAAAACACAACGGAAATACAAAAATTGAATATATGCCAACAGAACAAGGATATACAAAAACAATAAGGGACCTCAAACTTACAAAAACTCGCGATGTTAGCCACCCGCACATAATCCACCAAGGAGAATATGTAATGAGAAAAACAGAACTTCATTTCAATGATTTTGGAAACTTATTCAAAAAAGTTAAAGAAACATACCTAGTAGAAAATGAAGGCATAAGCGAAATGCCCGAGGGTATGGCTAAAAAAACCATCATTTATGATCCTCCCGGCTCTTTTTTTGGAAAAAAAGCAAATATCGAAAATTTCTGTTCTGAGACTGCTTAAAAACACAAAAGAACATCTAACACAAAAAAAAACCAAAGGCATAACTGATGTTTGTAAAACAAATTCAGTCATAATGTAGCCTTTGGCTCTGTTTTTTCAATTTTGTGTTCACAAAATACACAAGGCAATCCTGGCCGTCGAAGTACGCTCTTTTTCTTAAATAATCTTTGCCAAATTCCAATTTGTAAGAATTCGCATCGATTTTTCCCCCGCATACTGGACAATGCTTATCATCTAAATTTTCTGTTCCTTTTAGATTTTCGAGTCGTTTTTTTATCGCTCGATCTATATTTCCTGAAACTAAATCTCTTTTTAATAATGTCAACTCATCTTCTTTCATTTCTTTTATAATGGATGCGAGCTTATTCATTTTGCCCTCCGAGAACAATATCTAGTTCTTGACCTAACAACAACACCGCTTTTTTTTTCTGGTTGAGAAAATATTCTTCTTTGTTTTTTATTCCGTCGTAGAATTCTTTAGGTGTATGACTCCAAAAAACTATTTTGTGATCTTCACCTTTTATTTTTACGATTTTTGAACTTTGATGCCTATATTTAGAGATTTCTTCAGAAATTACTAGGATGTGCGTTTCATCTTTTTTTGTTTCCATATAATATATTCCCTCAATTTGCTCAAAATCTTCTATTAGTTCCAAATATAATTTTAGAATTATTTCACTTTCTGCGTAAAGATCATTTTGTATTAAATTAATGATAAGAGACATCGTGGGAGTATCTTTTATTGTTTTTGTTGAAACTCTGTTTTGAGATACATCTATTAGGATTTGTTGATTTTTTATTATAGAATAAGCTATTCTTTTATCTTGTTTTTTTCTTCCCCCAGGACCTTTATCAATTCGTTGTTTTTTTAAATATCCGAGTGCTTCTAAAAGTTTCAATTGCTGACTAATATTCCCAATAGAAACCCCCAATTTTTCTGCTATTTGTTTTGGAGTGTCGAATCCTTTTTGTATTTGTTGAAGTATCAACCATTTAGGACCTGAAATATTTTCTAAAGTTTGAAGCATATAATTTTTTAATATAATAACTATATAAATCTTTCCATAGTTTAATAAAAGTGAAATAATAATATAATCATAATATCATACTATAGCTTTTATTAAGTTATAATGCATCGTATTTTAATAGGAAGATTTAAATACTAAAACAAAAACGATAATAATACTCAAAGGGGACAAAAAGGGGATGAATAATTGAAAGTACTTATGCTTGGATGGGAGTTTCCTCCTTTCTTTGCTGGCGGACTTGGAGTAGTCTGTTATGAAATGACCAAAGTCTTTGCAAGAAGACCAGATATAGATGAATTAATTTACTTAATGCCCTACGGTCCGCGGGATGGAAAAAGCCATATTTCTTTAAAAGGAGCCAACCAAGTAATACAAGAATACAAAGAAAAACTATCTAAAGAACAACAAGCAATAGTTAACAAAATAACTTTTAAATTCGTACCTACAATTTTAAGCTCGCCATACATGACCCCCGAAGAATACAAAAACCGATATGAAGAAATGAAAGAAAAAATAAATTTCAATTCTTTAAAATGGCAAGATCTAAATGC
Source organism: Candidatus Woesearchaeota archaeon (assembly GCA_021735165.1). Classification (NCBI taxonomy): domain Archaea; kingdom Nanobdellati; phylum Candidatus Woesearchaeota; species Candidatus Woesearchaeota archaeon. The sequence goes on along the minus strand of JAIPHP010000020.1, from coordinate 6,524 downwards.
TTTAAATGAAGAATTAACTGAAATGAATTATTATGATCAAAAAAATGCAAAAGACATACTATATGGCAGAAACATCTTTGAAGAAGTATTCAAATTTGCAAAAAGAGTAGCATACATAACAAAAAACTTGGATTTTGATGTTATACACGCTCATGACTGGATGACTATGCCTGCAGCTATAGCAGCTAAAAAAATGTCTGGTAAACCACTCGTAGTTCACATCCACAACACAATATACGATAGATATTTAGGCACAGGAGGTTTTGACGAAAAAGAATTAGAAATTCAAGGAATGCAAGAAGCTGACAAAGTCATAGCAATATCTAATCTTGTAAAAAACCATTTAGTTCACAAATACATGATTCCTGAATCTAAAATAGAAGTAATACATAATGGATCTACAGATTTAGATGAAACCAGATATAATGCTAAAGAAATATTCAAAAACAAAAAAATAATTTTATTTGCAGGCAGAGTAACTATGCAAAAAGGTGGAGAATACTTTGTAAAAGCCGCAGCTAAAGTAATAAAATATTGCCCAGATACAGTTTTTGTAGTTGCTGGCAGCGGAGATGCTCTAGGAAAAATGATCGATTTAGCAGCAGAATTAGACGTTTTAAAATATTTTTATTTTCACGGATTTTATACTTTGCAAGAAAGAGACATATTTTTTGGCATGGCAGATCTGTTTGTTATGCCAAGCGTAAGCGAACCTTTTGGAGTGGTGCCCTTAGAAGCCATGGCTAAAAAAACACCCACAATAGTATCATACCAATCGGGAGTGAGCGAAATTCTTCAAAACACATTTAAAGTTGATTTTTGGGACATAGATAAATTAGCAGAAAAAATAATTTGCCTTCTTAAATACGTAAATATGCACAACCAAATAAGTGAACAAGGGTATTTAGAGTGCAAATCAAAAACATGGGATGAACCCGTAGATAAGATGATAAAGATATACAAAAATTTACAGGAGGATTGTTCATAATGGTAAATGTGTGCTTTTATTTTCATGTGCATCAACCTCACAGATTAAAACACTTTAGAATCTTTGATGTAGGTCAAAATAAAGAATATTTTGATGAAGAAAAAAATCGAGAGATAATAGAGAAAATAGCACACAAATGTTATTTGCCAATGAACAATTTATTATTAAAACTCATAAATAAACATGGTGGAAAATTCAAAGTTTCTTTCTCAATAACAGGAGTTTATTTAGAACAATTAGAAAAATTTGCGCCTGATGTTTTAGAAAGTTTCAAAAAACTTGCTAAAACAGGTTGTGTTGAGTTTGTTTCTGAAACTTATCATCATTCATTATCCTTTTTGTATTCAAAAAAAGAATTTATTAGACAAGTAAAAATGCAAGAAAAAATTCTTGAAAAATATTTTGATGCAAAACCTAAAATATTTAGAAACACAGAGCTAATATTCAATAATGAACTTGCTAAATTTGTTGAAGAACTTGGATATAAAGGCATTCTTTGTGAAGGTGCAGATAGAATTTTAGACTGGAAAAGCCCTAATTTTGTTTATGGCAACACATATGCATCAAACATCAAACTTTTAACTAAAAATTATAAATTATCAGATGATATCGCATTTAGATTTTCTAACAAAGGATGGCAACACCACCCTTTAAGCGTTGAAAGATACGTAACTTGGCTAAATAAAATAAATGGCAATGGCGAAGTCGTTAACTTGTTTATGGATTATGAAACTTTTGGAGAACATCAATGGGAAGATACAGGAATTTTTAATTTTATGGAAAAACTTCCTGAAGAATTCCTAAAACACCAAGATAATGGTTTTATGACTGTAAGCGAAGCAATCAACCTTCCTAAGAGAGGCACATTAGATATGCACGAGTACGTTTCTTGGGCAGACACTGAAAGAGACTTGACTGCTTGGCTTGGAAATAAAATACAACAGCTTTCCATAAAAGAATTATATGAATTAGAAGATTATGTTTATAGATCTAAAGATAAAAAATTAATTAATGATTGGCAAAAACTTACAACATCAGATCATTTTTATTATATGTGCACCAAATATTTCAACGATGGAGACGTACATAAGTACTTTAGTCCCTACGAGTCCCCGTATGAGGCCTACATCAATTTTATGAACGTCCTCAACGATTTGGTGCTACGTATAAGAAATAAAACACAAATAAAAAAAGAAATTGATGAGGGTGGTGAGCAAGAAACGGTTTCAGTCTCTGAAACGCCTAGTATTTTGCTCACACAACTCTTATCTAAATAAGAGGTGAAAAGTATGTCTCAAACAAAATTAGCTGAAAATAAGCAAAATATAAAAAAGAAAACTGCAAAGAGAAAAACAAAAAAAGCAAGTTCTAAAAAAACAAAAAACTCGGAGAAAACATTAGTGGATGCTCCAGAAGAAAAATACTTTGTAATGTGTAATGGACACCATGTAAAAAACCCGCTAGAATTAGCAGATGCTCTAGAACATATACGCGACGAAGTATTTGAACATCATGTTAATGATGCAAAAAATGATTTTGCTACTTGGATACACGATGTTTTTGAAGATGTTCAATTAGCTAAAGAGTTAGGTAATGAAAAAAATAAGAACAATACAAGAATTGTATTGTATAAACACATCGTTAGAAGATTAAAAAAATAAATTTGCAAAAAAATACTAGGATATTATCTAACAATAATTAAATGGTAGTATAAAATGATAGTGCAAAAAAATAAGGTGGAAGCAGAACATGTATTTGAAGTGTCCTGGGAAGTCAGCAATAAAGTTGGCGGAATATATTCAGTTATAAGTAGCAAAGCTCAGCTTATGAATCTCAAATACAAAAATTATTATTGTATAGGGCCTTATTTCAAAGAAAAAGCAAATATTGAATTTAATGAAGAATCTATTCCTGAAGAATTTAAGGAAGTTTTTGATGAGTTAAGAAAAGAAGGCGTAATTGCTCATTATGGTAAGTGGCTTGTAAAAGGAGAACCAAAAACAGTGTTATTAGAGTTTTCTTCACTTAAATTTAAAATTGTTGATTTAAAAAAAGATTTATGGATGCATTATGGAGTGGATTCTTTATTTAGTTCATGGGAATTTGAAGAACCTATGTTATTCTCTTACGCAGTTTATTTGTTTGTTAAAAAGCTTGAGAATAAAAATAAAATTAATTGCGATAAAACAATTCTACACTGTCATGAATGGATGTCAGGATTTGCAGCGTTATTTATGAAGAATTCAAAATCTAAAATTTCAACTGTTTTTACAACGCACAGCACAGTTTTAGGAAGAAGCATGAGCAGTCATAATCAAGACTTTTATGAACAATTACAATCTTTAAAAGTTCATGAAACCGCAAAAAATTTAGGAATCATTGATAAACACACTGTTGAAAGAGCATGCGCATTATATTGTGATGTATTCACAACCGTTTCTGAAATTACAGGCAAAGAAGCAGAATACGTTCTTGGCAAAAAGCCAGATGTTATTGTAATGAATGGATTGGATATGAATCAATTCCCAAATATTGAAGAAATGTCCTTGCAACATAAAGAATCAAAAAGCAAACTCGATGAATTTTCAGAGTATTTTTTTGGTCCATATTATGAAATTGAACCTAAAAACAACATTTACTTTTATCTCGCTGGCAGATACGAATTTATGAATAAAGGCATGGACGTCTTCATAGAATCGCTTAAAAAGCTTAATCAAGAACTGAAAAGAATCAATAGTAAAAAGAACATAATTGTTTTTTTCTTTATCGCGATGCCAAATAATGGAGTGAAAACCAAGTTATTAGTTTCTAAGAATAGTTATAAACATATGAAAAATTATGTTTTAAGCAAAAGCAATGAATTTTTTGAAAGGACTGTTGTTGACTTCATGAACGATAAAGACCCTAGAACAAATGTTTTTTCTCCAGAATTTATGAGCGAAATGAAAAGAATTGTAAAAAGATTCAAGCAGGAAGGCACACCTTTAGTTATAACTCATGACATTTATGGAGAAGAATCTAATAGTATATTAAAGTCATTTAGTGAAAATAATTTAAACAACGTTGAAAGTGATAAAGTAAAAGTCATATATTATCCTGCTTATCTTGATGGAAGTGATTCTTTATTAAATTTAGATTTTTATGATGCAGTCACGGGTTGTAATTTAGGTGTGTTTCCAAGTTATTATGAACCTTGGGGGTATACTCCTTTAGAATCTGCTTCCCTTGGAGTTCCTGCAGTTACGACGGACTTAACAGGTTTTGGTCAATATTTACTCCCTTCAATTTCCAATTTTGAAAATGATATTAAAGGAATATTTGTTTTGAAACGTCAGAAAAAAAATAAAGATGAAATTGTTGATGAATTATTTAAAATTCTTCTTAATTATGCTTTGTTAGAACATGAGGATAGAGTCGAAAACAAGATACGTGCTAAACAATTAGCGAATTTGGCAGATTGGGATTTGTTGATTGAAAATTATATTAAAGCGCATAATTTAGCTTTGCAAAACCATAAGAAATTATGATTGTCTTCTCGCGTATGCTCTTACTAAATATTGCTTTGCCATTCTATTAGTATTAAAATAAGATCCATTTATTGCTAAAGAATATCTCATTATATCTGAGTAAATTTTATTTTTTTCATAAAATATTTTTGTTATTTCTTGTAGTTTTTCATAAAACGATTCAGAATCTTTTTTATTTATTTCTTGATCTGATCCTTCCGGATTCTCTTCTCCTATAGACCAACCAGTTTTACCTTCTATACAACCTTCTATCCACCAACCATCTAAAATAGATAATGATGGAACTCCATTGTGTGCTGCTTTCATACCACTTGTTCCAGAAGCCTCTAAAGGTCTTTTCGGAGTATTTACCCATAAATCGCAACCCGCAGTCATTAATTTTGCTATATGCATATCATAATTTTCAAGATAGGTTATTTTTATCTCATTAACTAATTCTTTAGCTTTTGTCACGATTCTTTTTATTATTTCTTTACCTTGGATGTCTCGAGGGTGTGCTTTGCCTGCAATAACTATTTGAATTTTGAATTTTGAATTTATTTCTTTTAGTTTGTTTAAATCACTAAATATTATTTCTGCTCGTTTATATTCAGTAGTTCTTCTTGCAAATCCAACTGTAAATTCATCATAATCAAATCCTGCGTTTGAATGATGATTTATATGATTTATTAGTTCTTTTTTTGCTTCAACGTGAGCAGACCAAATTTGATCTAAAGGAATTCTTAGTGCATTTCTTAAATCTAAAGGATTTCTCCTCCAATCTTGCAAATGTTTATCTAACAAAGCAGCTATTTGCGGGGAAGTCCATGTATTGGTGTGCACTCCATTTGTTATATAATCTATATTGTATTCAGGGAACATTTTTTTACTTACTTCCTGATGTTTTTTAGATACTGCATTTATGTATGCTGAAAATTCCATTGCAAGTACAGTCATACTAAACTTATTTTCGTTAGTTATTAGTTCTCCTATATATCCTGGGAGTAGGTCTCCTAAACATCTTTTTACATGTTCATAATCAAAAGAATCATGACCTGCAGGCACAGGTGTGTGCGTTGTAAATGAGCATTGTTTTCTTATAATTTGAAGTCGTTCATTTGGATCATTAATATCTATTTTTTCTCTGTATAGTTCAAGAGTTAAAAATGCTGCGTGTCCTTCGTTCATATGAAATTTTTTTGGAGTATAATTTAGTTTTCTTAGAAGTTTTATTCCTGCAACTCCTAATATTATTTCCTGTTTTAGTCTATAATCAAGTTCTCCTCCGTACAAATGACTAGTCAAATATTTATCTTCTTCCTGATTTTTTTCTATATTTGTATCTAAGAATAAGATTCTTATTTGTTTCCCAGAGACGCCATTAATTATCTTTTCCCAAGCAGTTACAAAGACAGATCTATTTTCTATTTTTATTTCTACTTCTAAATCGAGTTTGTTTAAAAAATCATTCACAGACCAGTTATTGTCTGATTCTATTTGGTTACCTTGAGAGTCTATTGTTTGATAAAAATATCCTTTTTCACTCAACAACGTTATTCCTACAACATCCATGCCAATATCTGCCATGCTTTTGAGTGTATCCCCTGCTAAAACACCTAAACCGCCACTATATGTAGGTATAGATTCATCTAATGCAATTTCCATACTAAAATACGCAATTAAGTCATCAAAGTCCTGCATGTTTTTAATGTTCTAGTTTTTATTTATAATATTTTTGTTTATTTGTTTTCCATATAGAACCTATTTATTTTTATTTGCATCCAAAATCGAATTAACACACAACTCCTCTTGCCACAAAACACACACCTCATAAACGAAAATAGTCACTTTTAAGTGGTGCTTAACCGTAAAGTATTTAAAGTCTGTTAAGTGATCTGTTAAAGACTATGAAGAAAAAGAGTTTCTTTAGAAAAGGCCTTGAAAAAGTAATCTTGACAGCATCAGGATTGTTGTTGTTAAACAGCATAAATACTGCTCAGACTACTAATTTAACGTTTTCAGGTGAAGTA
>JAIPHP010000019.1 GCA_021735165.1 Candidatus Woesearchaeota archaeon | reverse complement strand
ATCTGAACAATTGATAGCGCAGTTTCGTCCGCAGATTATTCTGCGGCGAAGCCGCGACTTAAATATTTCTAAGAAAAAGAAGTTATTTCGACCTAAAGGTCGGGGAATTAAACCCCAGAACTCACTACGTTCGCATTAAAAAATGGAAAACGACGAAACAGCACAACAATACAGAAAAAACAACTATAATAAAACAATGCAACTATCAGAATTAGCTGTAAAATATAATGTTAATTTTATAGGCATAGACAAAACATATACTAACATAAAAAAAAACATAGATAATAAAATAATAGAATTAAAAGATTACAGCGAAGAAAACTGGTTATTAGAATCAATAAATAATATAAATTACCAAAACAAAAAAATAATGGCAATCATAGACAAAAAAAATCGGTCTGAAGAATTAATTAAAAGTCATTTAATAAATATGCACACCGAACTTGAGCTTCTGAAAACAATACAAAAAGAATACTTGGATATTCCTGAATAATAAATATGTACAACCATAAGAAATTTGCCAAAAAAAACGAATTAAGGATAAACTTTTTAAATAAAAAACCAATATTATTTTACAAATGACAAATTTAATACTAATTATCAACCCGAATGATGAAGATATAAAAAAAATAAATTGGCTAAAGGAAGAACTAGAAAAAAGAGAAATATCCGTAACAACACCTGAATTACCAGAAACAAATTCTTACGAAGAATGGGATCGAGAATTCAGAAAATACGCAGAACAATTCACACCAGACACAATAATATTAACAAAAGGACATATCGCGCGATTCTTACTAAAAGAATACGAAGAAAGACCTTTAGCCACAAAAGGAACACTTTTAATAACGGATAACACAAATGATAAAAAAGAAATATTCACTCTAAACTACGAAAAAATAAGAAAAAAAACAATGAAATTCTTCATATATTCCTTCCAAACAAATACCAAATTCCCAATAGAAGAATCATCAGACCTCTCAGACAAACTAGAAGCAGAATTCTTCATATTAGAAGGTGCGAAAGATTTATCAGATTACGAAGACATATTAATAGACATAATAAGCATGACAGAACAATAAAAAAAATTATTTATATTCATTTTCTTAAAAAATTATATGTTCTCAAAAGATTATCTTCATCATCTTTAATCTGATCCTTAACAAATGAAAAAGAAGTATTAAACAAAACATCTTTAAGCTTAGAATATCTTATTGCTCTGTTCTTCAACTGCTGATCACTAATAATCTCTTTAATATTCAAAAGAGGCAAAATAATACTTAAGGAATCATCAACATTTTTTTTGATCTTGGCATATTTATTAACAAACTTATCAATATCATTAATAATGACAGAGTCATACTTAGTACCTAAAGACTTCGATACTTTATGATACATAATCAAACGCTTAGAAAATGACTCAGTAGCACTCTTAGAATTATTCAACTCTTTAGCAGTTTCTCTTAACATAGCAACAATAGAATGCGGAACATTATAAGATTCAGAAGCACCATCTTTAACCCTCTCAAAATTACCTATGTGTTCCAAATTATAAATAGACTGAACATACGTAGGCTTATTTTTTATATGTTTCACAAACCCAAGACATTCCCCTAAAATATGATGATAATCCTCTAAATAATTTAACATATAAAGACCCAATGAAAAACTATTTATATACTTTTCTAAAAAAAATGATATGACGCTAAAATTCATAACAGGAAATACAAATAAATACGATGAAGCAACAAAAATATTGTCAAATATAGAGGAAATAGAACAAATTTACATCGATCTAGACGAAATACAAAGCATGGACTCAAAAGAAATAATAAAACATAAATTAGAACAAGCAAAAAAATACGAAAAAAACAATTTCTTTGTAGAAGACACCTCTTTAAACTTACTATGCTTAAATGGCTTTCCAGGACCACTAATCAAATGGCTATACAAAAAAATAGGAATACAAGGAATATACGAACTATGCAAAAAATACGAAAATTATGAAGCAACAGCAACAATAACAATAGGATACTTAGATAAAAATAATGAAGAACATTACTTCGAAGGAAAAGTTGCGGGAAAAATAGTGAGCCCAAGAGGAAACAACGGATTCGTATGGGACAACATATTTATGCCTAAAGAACACAAAAAAACATATGCAGAAATGACAAAAGAAGAAAAAAACAAGATAAGCCCAAGAAAAATAGCATTAGAAAAATTAAAAAATCACTTACGTAAAGAATCAGAATGAAACTTTCTAGCAAAAGTAGCCGCGACCAGTAATGGGAATGTAATAGTGAAATCACTTTTAACTTTAGCAGTAGGCGCATTTAACTTAATTTTAGCCCAAGTCTTAGCTTCCTCCACATTACCACCCGAATCAGAACCAAATGCTTCATCAGCAGACGTCAAATAAACTGCGTAATCATGACCTTCTCTAAAAATATTAGCATTCAAATTATAATGTTTAGACATGCCACCCCCCAGAATTAAAGCGCCTGTTTTTTCAGAATCTAAAACAATCCTAATAATCCGTTTATATTCTTCTGTAACATCTATCATAAAATCAGTTTTACGTTGTTTCATAAAATAAACCAAATCCCCAAAACTTCCATCCATAATCCCTGGACAAAAAACAGGAATATCATTCTTAGCAGCCCAATGAAGATAAGAACTATCATTAAGATGCTCCCCCAAAATTTTAGTAATTTCAACAGGAGTTAAAGGAACCCCTCTACTTTTTTGAATCTTATAAAACTCTTCAAAAACAGGAGTCATAAATTTTTCAAAATATAAATAACGATCATTTGGAACAAAAATATTACCTATTCTCCCAACACCATGTTCAAACAAAGTCCTACCAGAAACATCAAAGTCACCAACCTTAAAATTATTCAAACTCTTAATTACATCTTCTTCAATACCTGAACCACTAGTTATAACAACATGAACCATCTTATTTTTTATAAGAAACTTTATAATATCTCTTAATCCTGAACTTATCGCATTACCTGTAAAAGAAAGAAAAACAACCACATCATCCTCAATCATACGTTTAGTTATTTCCACAGCTTTACCAAGCTCAGTAGCCTGAAATCCAGTATTGAAATAACTTTTAATAAAACTATCAAAATCAAAATCTTTTTCAAAATCAAAACCTTCAATAACAGGACTATTGTCTAAAGTTTCTGTTTTCCTTGCATAATGCGACTGCTGTTCCTCATATTTAGTTTTATTACCCATAAAATCACCTAAAATTATTCAGAAAAAATCAAGGACCTGTACTCTTATCAATATCCTGAACTTCAGCAGGAACATCAACTCCCCTACCAAGAACATTTTCACAATCAACACAATTATCAGTTTCATTATCTTGACAAATACCATCATAATTACAAGTTTCCTTATCTTTCATACAACCCGTAAAAAGAGCTAAAAAAACCAACGTCAAAACCAAAAAAACCAATAAATTCATCTTCATACATTTATAAATATACTTCTATTTAAATATTTTAATATTTATTCATGAATAAAGACACTTAAAAAAACACAAACATTAAAAAACCCTAATAATAAGAAAAAAATAAGATGAAACTAAAAATATACTTATTTAGACACGGACAAACATATTACAACAAAAAACATATTTTTACAGGTCACAAAGACAGTAAATTAACAGAACAAGGATTTAAAGATGCAAAAAAAGTAGCAAAAGCCCTAAAAAACAAAAAAATAGATGTAGCTATAAGATCGCATCTGACAAGATCAAAACAAACACTAAAAGAAGTCCTAAAATATCATCCTGAATGTAAAAAAATAATTGTAGATGATAGACAAATAGAAAGAAGTTACGGCATATATGAAGGAAAACATCATAGCACAACAATAAAAAAAGAAGGTGAAGACAGTTATAAGACATTATTGCACTGGCATAAAATAGACCACCTTCATGGAAGAGAAAGAAAAGAATTCGTGAAAAAAATGGGGGAAGCAGAACTTCACATAATAAGAAGAAGTTACGACATAGCACCTCCAAAAGGAGAAAGCGTAAAAATGGTTTGCAAAAGAGTCGAACCATTTGTCAAAGACCTCATAAAAATGATGAAAAAAGAAAGAATAAACGTTGCAATATCAAGTCACGGCAATGCAATGAGACCATTTAGAAAATACTTTGAAAAGCTTACAATAAACCAAATGATGAAATTAGAAAATCCTTGGGACAAACATTTTGAATATACAATAGAAGTCCCAGAAGAAAAACCAAACAAAAAGAAAGGAAAAGGAAAAAATGACTAAAGAAATAATAATAAGCACAGATCATGCCGGCGCAAAGATAAAATCAAAAATTGAAAAAGCACTTCTTGAGCTTAACATAACTTATATAGACTACTCACCAGAAAATAAGTCGACAGATGACTACCCTGACTTCGCAAAAGAAGTCGGAGAAGAAATATTAAACAAAAAAAATACGATGGGCATATTAGCATGTGGAACAGGCATAGGCATGTCAATAGCAGCAAACAAATTAAAAGGAATAAGAGCTGCCCTCATCCATAACAAAAAAGAAGCAGAACTAGCAAGAAAACATAATGATGCAAACATCCTAATATTACCAGGACACTATTCATCCCAAAAGTTAACAGAACAGCAAGTAAAACAAATAATAAAAACATTCTACGAAACAAAATTCGAAAAAGGCAGACACCTAAGACGAGTTAATAAAATTAAAAAGTTAGAAAAATCGTAAGAAAACCTATCAGAAGAAGGAATAGGATGCGCTCACAGCGTAATTATTACACCAAAAGGAGTTTACAACATACAAACTAAGAAACCAAATTTTGAAAATCCTTTAGGATGAAAACCTGAAGAAATAACCCCTGAAAACTTCAACGTAGCACCTTACAAATTTTATCAAAAAATTCATGGAGAAAAACTGGAAAGATTCTTAAAAAAAGGAAAATATAGAATAACGGGAGAAAATATTTTAAAAGATTTATTTACAAAAGCAAAAATCAAAACATTTGAGGATATACTTTACTCATAATTATTCTCAAAATTTAGCAAACTTCGCCAACTTACCAAGTTCCTGTTCAATTCTTAGAAGCTGATTGTACTTTGCTGTTCTCTCTCCCCTACAAGGCGCGCCAATCTTGATTTGCCCAGATGCTATTCCAACTGCAAGATCAGCTATGTAAGGATCTTCTGTTTCTCCACTTCTATGTGAAACCATGACTTTCCAACCAACACTTTGAGCCATATGCGCCGCCTCCATAGCTTCAGTTATAGTTCCTATCTGATTTACTTTAAGAAGGAGTGCATTACACCAATTTTCACTTATGGCTTTAGCAATACGAACCGGGTTTGTAACAAGCAAATCATCACCAACTATCTGTATTTTCCCTCCTAAAATCTTCATCATCTTAGAAAAACTCTCAACATCATCTTCATGAAAAGGATCTTCAATACTAATTATAGGAAATTCCATAACGAGCGCTTCAAGATATCTTAACAATTCTTCTGAAGAAAGAAATCTTCCCTTCTCAACCTCATATTTTTTGGATTTTTTATCATAAAACTCTGAGGCTGCAACATCAATAGCAAATTTTATTTTTTTTGAATGCCCTGCTTTTTTTACTGCGACAGACAATAGTTCTAAAACCTCATTCGCAGTTTTCACAGGAGGCGCAAAGCCACCTTCATCACCAACACTTGTTGCTTCTAAACCATAAGACTTAGAAATTAAATCTTTAAGGATATGATATGTTTCAGAAACCATTCTAGTCGCCTCTGAAAAGCTCTTTGCACCAACCGGCACAATCATAAATTCCTGAAACATCAACTCATTACCTGCATGAACCCCTCCGTTAATCACATTAGCAAAAGGAATCGGTAGTAAAAAATCATTATTGTTATAAAGAGCTCCAAGATAATTATATAAAGTCATATGATGCGCTGCAGCTCCGGCCCTAGAACAAGCCATACTCACTCCTAAAATTGCATTAGCCCCTAATTTTCTCTTATTATTTGTACCATCAAGCTTAAGCATCAATTCATCCAGTTTCCTTTGTTTATTAACATCTTTACCCACTAAATGTTTAGAAATTTTCAAAACATTACTTAACGCTTTATTGACAGATTTCCCCAAATACTCTTTTTTTCTATCACGCAATTCGACAGCTTCATAAGAACCAGTACTAGCACCACTAGGAACTGCTGCGCTGGAAACCGCGCTTTTTGTTGTTACTTTAACTTCAATAGTAGGATTTCCTCTAGAATCAAGAATTTGCAGTGGTTTAATATCTTTTATTTTCAATTGCTCACCCCTTCAATAAACACTTAAAATAATTTTATTTAAATAAGTTTCTAATAATCGGCTCTGTCCGGAATCTTTTGGTTTATCGCTGGGAAGATATATCATCTGCTTTGCAGTATGAATTTTTACCGATGAGCACTAACGTTATTGACGTTGTCAATGTGCTCATCTCAATCTTACTTCAAGCCAGCAATAACTTTCCGGACAAAGCCCAATAATCTTTCTAATAATACATCTTGTCCCCTAAACAAATTTTAAATTTTTTTATTGTATTTACAGGCATTTCAATCACGCAAGACGCTTTTTTTACAGGATAGTAATTAGTAAATGGCATAAACATTTCTTTTATTTCCACAATAACATTTTTTTTATTTAAAAAAATTACATCTATCGGGAAAAAAACGAACCAGTTTGTTAAAGGAATAAATTTTTCTTTATCAAAAGGAAAAATGTGTGCTTTATCAAATATTTTTTTATGAAACATCAAACCAGTGCCTTTAGAAAATACAGTTTTATGAAAAACAGAATTTTTGCAAAGCAATACTTTTTCATTATTTTTTATTGTGAACAACATTAAATATACAATAAAAAACAACATTTAAAAATTTTATTAGAAAAATACAGTTAAAAAACGCGATCAACATACAAAACAACACCATGAGCATCTGAAATATTAGTTATTTTTTGATAATGTTCACCTTTAAGAGGAATAAAATGATGCCTTTTGTGCGTTTCTAAAAAACCATTATATCTAAAATTTTCCTTAACTAACAAATGAATAACATTATCATAAACTCTTTTTAATTCTCCTACAGACAGCATAGTTTCTTTATTTGAGTCAATAAATGAAACAGAAATATTTTTCCTCCCAACATAAGCATCTAAAATTTTTTTGGTTTCAATTGTAAAAGGCATTTAAACAGAAAATCACCACATCTTTTAAAACTTTTCATAAAATTAAATCATGACAAAAACAAGACATCACTTATGGTCTCCAATAAGTTGAGATACTTATTTATAATTTATTTGTATTTGAAACTATTTAATCAAATCACTTTTTTTAGTTTCCTGTACACAGGACTTTCATAGACTAAGCCTTTAGAATCAAAAATTGCATCTATTGATTTCATATCAGAACCATCAACAAATATTTGAATAGGCTTATTATTATTTTTTCTTCCTAATAACCCTGCATCACAGAAAATGTTACAGTAAATATCATTTTTCGATTCGGTTTTAGGAAGAAACTCAATATATATCTTATTTAAAATTTGCAATTTAGCCAACATAGCAGTCCTTAAAATATTTTCTTCATCAGTATAAACAACACTTATACTTTCATGTATTGAGTTTCTAAGCATTTCATATTGATATTCTGAAAAAATCATTTTTTACACAACTAACTAATCAACCAATATAACTAGTTTCCTTAATTTTTCTCAAACGCTCCATTTTAGGAGACCTCTGCGCAACATGTTCTCCTTGAAGCTCTTTATCCATAAGTTTTATTTCTTTATTTAATTCCCTATAATTTAACTTAAAATCATATTTTTTTGATAAAACTCTCAAAGTTTGCTTTGCACTTTTCAAACCTAAAAAAACAGGGTGCCCATAAGTTTCAGCTAACAAAGCAATCGCAGATATGTTTTTCTTCTTAGCAAGACCCACTAACAAACCTGAAACGCCTATTATAGGACCGACAACACCATAAATCTTATCAATTGCCCCAACACTTTTGAACTCTTTCATTATATCTTTATCAGTACCAGTACAAAACACCTTAGGCTTTTCAGGAATATCCTGCAAACCAATACCTCCTAAAGTAATTATTGTTGAACATTTCCATTCACAAGCTAAATCCAAAATCACTTTTGTAAATGAAAAACTCCCTTGTTCAGAAGATGGTTGAACATCCCCTGCAAGAAATAAGAAATCATTTCCATTAATTTTTTTATGATACAACTCAATCCTGGGCAACTCTACCAAATTATCTTCATTTACAAACACAGTATTAGGCAAATAATCAGAAAAAAAACTAAGAACAAGATCCGCATCATACTGCTCTATCAAATAATCCAATGCAATCTTGCCCACATTAGCTATACCTGGTAATCCTTCCAATAAAACAGGATTCTTAAAAGTCACTTTTTTATGACGAGTTATTTTCCAATTCCTGCTCTTTATATTTTCTTCTGTACTTGGCATATTTGTCCTCCGGACTAAATTTTGGTGGCTTGACAGGATCTCTTTTAGCCCCGCAAGCACATTCAGCATTCAGCCCATAAGAGCCACATTCTTTACATTTTAGAATTGAAACCATTTCAATCCTTCTTATCTTTTCTTTCAAATGAATAAGAAGATGATTTATCTTGATCAAATTCATCTTCTAAAATCTTCAAACCCTCTTTAAGTATTTTTTCTGCCTCTTTGTACTCTTTTGCAACAACGAGTATGGAATATGCGCCTGCACCAAGATACTTTATAGAAATATTTTTAGAAGTTTTTTCAACTTTTATCAAAACAGATTTTACTCGCTCAACACCATTCTCTGAATAAGTTTTAATTTTTATAGTGCCATGAATTTCGACCTTTTTAGGTTTGATCTTTTCTCTTACCAATTCTTCAAGTTTCTTTGCATACTCCTTATTAATACCTAATTTTTCTAAACTTTGATTTTTCTCTACAACATCCTCAAAAGCCTGCTGAATCAATTCATATTTTTTAAAAACAACATCCGCTATTTCAATATATATTTCTTTAACAGGCCTTTTTATTTGCTCTGCTAATGACTCTATAATCTTCTCAGCTTTTTGTTCCTGTTTTCTTTCATCAGTTTTCTGACGTTTCTGCATCTCAGTAACTCTTCTTAAAGAAACATCTATATTGCCTGAATGCTTATCAACCTTGATAATTTTACAGACAATCATTTTGCCTTCTCTAACATAATCCCTAATATTTCTTATTCTACCAGGACTAATTTCAGAAATATGAATCAAACCAGATTTATCGTATTCCTCTATTTTTACAAAAACAGAATTATATTGAACATTAGTAACCGTACAAAAAACTATTTCGCCTTCCTCTGGAAAACCGTGCTTTCTAAAAAACATTTCAGTAATACTCCCCTAACTACTCCAGGACCTCAAGGATTCTTGCTTCAACCCCTGTTTTACCGCCTGAAGGATTAGCTAGTACAGTACCACAAACTAAACATTTGACCTGAGATGCTGCCTTCCCAAAAATCACCTGTTCATTTTTACACTTAGAACATCTTACCTTTATGAATTTTGAATTTGATTCTTTTATCATATTAATACCCCTAATTTATATTAATTCAAGTTTCTTAGCTCTTTTACCTTCCGGTTGAGCACTCATAGACTTACAAACTGAGCAAGTATATCTTAAATCTGTTTTTTTACTTAATTTTTTACCAGTTCGTCTCCAGTTTTTAATAGCTGGTTTTGAAAATTTACCTTGATTACCATCACCGACTCTTTCTCCCCTATCTTTTAATCGTCTACTACCGAATTTAGAGAGAGGATGCGCCTTACTTCTACCCTTATTTTTTGATTCAACAACCCTTTGCTCTGTGTGTTTCTTGCATTTAGGGCAGTGTCTATTCATAGTTTTAGGAATCTTCATACCTTTCAGGAAACAAAGTCCATTTATAAAGCTTTTGGGTATATGAGTTCTCCCTAAATTTTAGTTTTTTAATCTTGCAAAAAACAATTGTTAGTTTCACAGCGCACATTTTTTAGTATACTTGCAGATTATGAACTGTAAGATACACATATTCATATTTATTTAAAAATGTATAATTGCAACATCTATTAATTTAGAGCATCCCGCATCACTAATTTGCAAAACATCCTTATTAAAAAAAAGAAAAATTTATGAATTTTTCAAAAAAATAAAATATTCGTTTTTAAATAGCTTTCTGGATTACATTCCTAGATTCCAAAAGATTGACAAAATCCGATTTAATCTGACAAAAAACGTAATCAATACTCTTCATACCCTTTAGGGATTCATCAGTTTTAATTATCTTTACTCTGTCAGAATCATTTTTTGCAATTTCATAATATCCGTTCTTTACTCGTTTATAAAATTCAAGTCCTGAGGATTCAATCCTATCAGCTTCTTCATTCGTCAAGTTTTTACGTCTGACCATTTCTTCAATTGAAATATCTATTAAATAAGTTCTTACGATATTTAATGGATCGACATACTTTTTTTTAAAGTGTTCAATAGCCTCAAATTCCAACTCCCTACCAAAACCTTGATACGCAGTCGTGCTATCATGAAATCTATCTGCAAGGAGCAAGTCATACTTTTTAGAGAGCTCTGGAATTAAACTTTTTATATTTTGAACTCTTTGTGCCAAAAAAAGATGAAGTTCGGCTTCAGGAACCATTCCTGAGCTTTTCTTATTTAAAAGAATATTTCTTATATTTTCAGAGATAGGATGGCCTCCCGGCTCTCTATATAAATCATGAGAAATGTTATTTTTAGATAAATAATCCATAAAAAGCTTTACTGCTGTTGATTTACCACAAAAATCTATGCCTTCAAAAGTAATAATCACAATATATCCCCCCGAAACTATTATGAATTTATCTGAACCATATATAATTATTTTTGCTCTATGAACTCCATATTCAAGTAATTCGAAATATTTTCGGCAAAAATCAAGTAATATTTATATATTATTTAACAAATTACAAGGTCTATGGGGGTAATTATAGGAATTACTGGAACTAATGGCGCTGGAAAAGGCACTATTGTCGAATACTTAAAAACTAAAGGGTTTAAACATTATTCTGTTCGAGATGCAATAGGAGAGGAAATAGCTAAAAGAGGCCTAGAACTTAATAGAGATACATTAATTGAAGTTTCTAATGATATGAGAAGTAAACACGGACCAAGTTACTTTGTAGAATATTTATTTGAAAAAGCAAAAAAGGAAGGATCTAAGTGCATAATTGAAAGCATAAGAACTCCGGGAGAAATAGATGCTTTAAGAAAAAAAGGAAAATTCGTATTGTTTGCAGTTGATGCAAATAAAAATGAAAGATATAGAAGAATATTGCTAAGGGGAGAAAAAACAGACAATGTTACCTTTAAGGATTTTGTTGAAAAAGAAAAATTGGAAATGCAATCAAATGACCCAAATAAACAAAATATAAAAACTTGCATGGACCAAGCAGATTATAAATTCAGAAATGATTCTACAAAAGAAGATTTATTCAAAAAAGTTAAGGAGGTTTTACATGAAATCTAAAAAACAAGGATCTAAAAATAAAAAAGGAAGTACTGAATATAAAAAAAGACCTGATTGGGATGATTATTTTTTTGGAATAATGGATGCTGTAAGAGTAAGAGGCACATGCAAAGGACTTGCAGGATGCATCATTGTAAAAAACAAAAGAATAATATCTACTGGTTATGCAGGCTCTGCGCCAGGACTTAAGCACTGTGAAGAAATAGGTCATTTAACAGTTTACACAAAGTACCCTGATGGCATAGAAAGAGAACATTGCGTTAGAACAATACACGCCGAACAAAACGCAATAGCATTTGCCGCAAGAGCAGGAGTTGCGCTTGAAGACGCAACACTTTATGTTAATATGGAACCTTGCATGCACTGCGCAAAACTTATAATTGCTTCAGGAATCAAAAAAGTCATATGTAGAAAAAGATATCATGGAGCGCAAATAACAAGACAATTCTTTAAAGAAGCGGGAATAGCACTAGAAGTAAAAGAAGACGAATTGGAAAACTATGACCGTGAATTATTAAATTAATCTTATTAATTTTTTCTTCGCGGTAGCACCACTTAATATCCTAATATCTTTCCCTAATTCTCTTTTAAAAAATTTCACGATTTCAATATTTGCCTTATTATCCTGAGGAGGCGCAGCAACATCTAAAACATAAGCCTGCCTTGCAGTATCAAAAGAATTAATTTGAGTCTTATTTGAATTAGTACGAACTATCAACATAATAGAAGACTTAGTTCTTATCTCATTTAATAGGTTTATCTTGGACATATTTTTTTCCTTCCTTTAAAGCAAATTCAGCTTTTTGTAATTCCGCACCAATATCCATTGCATGATAAATCATACTCACAGCAATATTTGAAGAAATTTTTCTGTAAACTTCTTTAGCAGTCTTACCATTAAATTCATCAATTGCATTTCCACTCTGATCAACATGCATAGCTTTAATCAAATTATCTTCTACCCTTATAACAATATTACCATGAGGGTCTGGCAACCATTTCTTTGCAACACTATTACCAACGACTTCAACAACATCCTCTAAAAAATTTTCTGGAATATATGCTTTGCATATCATAAAACAAACATTTTTTTTAGAACTAGAAAAGACATCAAGAACTGCATCCTTCAGCTCTTCCCAACAATCCATTTCTTTAACGAAAATAGTTGTGTACTCCTCAGCATTATAAACAAAAACACCTTCGTTTTTAGGCAACCAAACTTTATGCTGCCTATTTGACAAAAAATTGTAATCATCATTACTTAAATTTTTAACAAAAAAATTGACGTTACCAATAAAAATTTCCTTTTTGTCAGAATCATAAATTCCAAATCTCAAAATATTTTTCAATAAAAAACGAAAAGCCCTAAAAAAATCAATCCCTCTAATTTTAAATCCGGAAAAATCAGTAGGATATCTAATCGGAGGCTGTATTTCTGGAAGATCTATTAATATCTCTTCACCAGAACATTCTAAAGTTTTTAACTTTGTCAATTCTCTATCAACTTCATCAATACTTATATCTCTTAAATCAACTAATTTAACTCTTTTCCGTATAATATCAACGTGTTCAATTTTAATCTTTGAATCAAGAAAAACATCAGTTCCTAAAATTTTATTATTTTCATCTATTCCAAATTCAAAAAAATTTATTAAGGCCTGAGCACTATCATTTAAATCTATGCCAGTAACAACCAAATACCTAATTTGATTATTAGCCAATAAATTTCTCAACAAAATTTGTAGACCATACTCCTTAGAATACAACTGACCAATAAAACAATAACTATTTCCACTAAGTTTTTCTATCAATCTTTCCTTCTTAGTCCACAAACAAACAACACCCACATTAGATCCTTTGTTTGAAAGATGCACTGTATCCGCGTAATAAACTGGCCACTTATCCTTAATCATTTAAAAAAGAAAGATGTTTTACTTTAAAAATATTCACTCCTAACTAATACAAATCTTTGAAATTCATCAAAACAATTTACAAACAAAATTAATGAAAATCAACAAGTAAAAAAAATATTCACTTAAGAATAATCTCTCCATGTATGCTTACACTTAGTGCATTTAAGAAATTTAGTCTCAGGCTCATCTCCTGCTCTTGTCTGAACAAGCCAATAATACGCGCGATCATTACCACATTTTTTACATTCTTCCTCAGTTATCGGTAAAGTTCCTTCATCTTCAGAAGCAACATCAATTTTTTTATCATTTTTTATTTCTTCTTTAAGTTCTATATTTTCAACTTTTTCATTAGTATACCCGCAACTACAGATAATGACATTTTTACCATCAACTTTTTTAGGCATTAACATAGAACCGCACTTAGGACAAAACATCATTTTAAAACATGAACAAAAACTCATTTAAAAAACTTATGATTAATAATCATGCAATTTAAGAAATTTTCTTAACTTCAACCAAAACGTCATACTTCTCTCTAAGAGCCTTAGATTTTAACAAATCAATAAATAAAGAAATAGGTTCAACATATTTTCTTTGAATTTCAGCGCATAAAACATCATCTTCTTTCTTCGCAGAAGAATATTTATTCTTAAATCTCTTAACATGTTCAACTAAATCAACAGGAGGACCTATAACAACCTTTTTACTGGGAAGAGGAGATGCATCCAAAGAAAAAACCAATCTCGCTAAATCCCTATTAAAATACCAATCTTTCCATTTAATAACGAAATCATTAATTTCCAAAGACTCTGAAATATGCTCAAAAACTTTTAAAATCTTAGCTCCCGAAACATCCCTTTTATCAACGATAGGCTTCAAAGAAATCTCATAAACATCACATTTCTTAGAATTTTTAGTGATTAAATTATCAATATGAACATCAAAATCAAACTTCTTAAAAAAATCAAGACAAGGAGCTTTCAAAAATCTTTTCGCAGCTCCAATAAATAACAAATACTTTTCTTTCGAAAGAGCAGCAGCAGCATTTCTGTCTTGTTGAACAGGATCAACAACAACCAAAGGACTTTGTATTTTACTTTCATTTAAACTCATCAAAGGAAATTTATGATGCTTCTCAATATCAATAATCTTCTTATCTTTCCACTTAGTAACGTTCTCTAATAAAGATAAAAAAGAACCATAATAAATAACCAACAAATCAACAACATGACCAGAAAATCCTTTAATATAGCTTTCAGCACCATATACCCTGCAAGATTTCATAAAAAGCTTGGCAAGCTTAATATCCTCGACAATGCGCTTATTATTTTTAGTTTTGCTTAAAAAATATTCAACATGCAAAGGACTCATATCACTAACATTTTCTGCATCAAGATAATTAGAAATTTTCCTAACAGGAACAATTTCAAATAATAAATCATTATCTACCTGAAAGTAATCCCTAGATCCATGAATTCTTTCAAATTCAACACCCATAAATTCCAATATCTTCTGCAAAGAATCTGATAAATCGTCAGGAAACTCTTTATCAAACCTAACAAATATATCCACATCAAAATCACCATTAATAAAAGTGCCTTTAGCCAAACTCCCGCCAAGAACGACACTTACAGGAAACCCTGATTTTTTAACAGCGCCTTTAAGATCAATCAAAAAAGAATTAACTAACTCAGAGACTCCACTATTAGAATCAAGTTCCTTAAGCGCCTTATCAATAACAATTTTAACATCCACATTTAACACCTGCATATATCAAAACAACGCACTCTATTAAATAGTTTACTATGAAACGATGCTACAAAACAGTCTAAAACAGCATGCATCAAAGATAAAAGGACCTATTAAAAGATGATGAACAAATACCTACAGGAACTCCAAAATTTATAATTACTTTAATTTAAGCAAATTTAGTAAGATAATCGTCAACAACTTTCAAAAGCGCCATCTTTTTCTCATTAAACACAGCTTCAAACACAGAACCTTCAACATCAATAATTTCAAGAATGCATTTAGAATCCTCAAAATAAGACTTCCAGCCACTAACAAACTTCGTATCTTGAACATTATCCCAAATATCCGCCAATTTAATTAACTTAGCATAAATTGAAGCGCTTTTCAAAGACTCAATATATTCATCTTTACAAATCCTTTTAGACTTTCTAATAGAATTTTCAATAGATAATTCTTCTACAATAGATAAAACGCGCTCTCCAAATAAATTCCTTAAAACACTATCATCAACCCAAGTATCCTCTAAAACATCATGCAAAACAGCGCAAACCCTCAATAATTCAACATCCTCGAACTTTACATACCAATCTAAAACTAATTCAGAAACCCTAACAGGATGAATAATAAAAGGATCCTTAGATATTTTTCTAAACTGACCATTATGTGCTGAAATAGCTAAAATCAATGCTTTAGCATATAATTCTCCCATAAAAAAAAGAATGAACTCGTTTTTAAAAAAGTTATGATAATTTAATTAAAAACAACAAGCGAATATGTTATTTTTTGCCTATTAAAATACAAACATAAAAAAGGCCCAAAAAAAAACACTGAACAACAAATATTAACAAAAGTTAAAAATGAATTAACAATCTTAAAAAGAATAATATGAAAACAACACTAGAATTCGCAGATTTAAAATTTTCAGAAGAAAAAGAAAAGATAAAAGTAGACTTTATGAAAAACTACTACTTTTACCTAGAAAAAAAAGAACTTGAAAAAATAGGAAACACCAAAACAGAACAAAACAAATTAATAATAGATGCATCAGAAAAAAAAGTAAACAACAAATTCTACCCCTTGCTAAACAAAGCGTTTTTAGAATTAAAACACAAAATAAGAAATAAAGACACAATATACATACATAAAAACCTAGGACTTCCACTAATAGGCACAAATGAATTCGGATTAGTAGACAGAGGTTCAAACATTATAGAAATAAAACCCCTAACAGGATGCAACCTAAGCTGCATATTCTGCTCAGTTTTCGAAGGAAAAAACGATAAAAAAGACATAGTAATAGAAGAAGAATACTTAGTAGAAGAATTCGAAAAACTAGCAAAAATAAAAAAACACCCAATAGAAGCAAACATAGGCCCTCAAGGAGAACCAATGCTCTACCCAAAATTCCTAGAATTAGTAAGAGATCTAAAAAAAATACCGAACGTAGAAGTAATATCGGTAAACACCAACGGACTATTCTTAAATAAAAAAAACATAGACGAACTAGCAGACGCTGGACTAACAAGAATAAACCTAAGCTTGCACACAACAGACAAAAAACTTGCAGACAAACTCGCAGACGCACCATATAACGTTGAACAAGTACTAAAAATGATAAAATACTGCGAAGGAAAAATAGACGTATTACTAGCACCAGTACTTATACCAGGATACAACGAAAAAGAAATAGACAAAATAATACAACTAAGCAAAACCATAAAAAACAAAAAATATCCCTCAATAGGAATACAAAACTTCCTAAACTACAAAGGAGGAAGAAACCTAACAAAACAAATAAGCTGGGATGAATTCTACGAATTCTTAAAACAAAAAGAAAAACAACACGATATAAAACTCATAGTGAACGAAAACATATTCAACATACAAAAAGACAAAACCCTAGAAAAACCCTTCAAAAAAGGACACATAATAACCGTAGAAATAATAACAGAAGGAAGAAACAAAAACGAAGTTCTTGGAAGATCAAAAAACAGAGCAATAACAATACTAAATTGTAAACAAAAAAAAGGAACTATAAAAGTAAAACTATTAAGAGATAAACACAACATATACACAGCAATACCCATTTAAACTTAACTAAACAAATCAACAAAAAAATCTTCAATAGAATCAATCAACTTACCAAAAAAACCCTTCTCCTTAACAGGCTCAACATTAGAACTAGGAGGCGCATTCACAGGAGCCACAACATCCTCAACATCTTCAACAACAGGAATCTGAGAATCCTCAACTTCAACCTCTAAATCAGAAATAGAAAAATAACCATCATCAAGCTCCACAGTCGACCTAAAATTAATTATCTCAGGAGCATCATCTAAAACCAAAACTTTAAACAAATAAGCCTGAGCCTCCTGATTCTGACGCAAATACAAATCTGCAGAAGAAACACCCCCTACAACCTCAACACCTTGCGGAAGACTCTCAAAAACACGAACCTTATCAAAAGACTTATCCAGCAAATTCTTAACTTTAACAGTCAATATCAACTCCTCACCACGCTTCACAACATTCTTATTAGAAGACTTAGAAATTTCAAAACGCTGCTCACCAGACTTAACATTCAAATCCAAACTCTTTGAAACAAAAAAAGTCTCTCCAAAAACAGTCTCATAAAAAACCGTGGCATTCAAAGAATCAACAAAACTCTCATTAAAATAAGGAACCTTAACAAAAGACCTGCTAAACGCATTCTTAGAAGACAAATGACTTAAATTTCCTAAGTTGCCAGAAGCACTAAACAAAACACCATCAACAACAAAACTAACATTATTAAAATTAACAGCATCATCAACATTTTTAACCTGCAAAGTCAAATAAATCTCATCACCTGGCTCAACATCCGAATTAGTGCTATAAAAATAAAACTCCAAAGGCCTAACTTCAGACAATAAAGTCTTAGAAATAGAATCCGAAAAAGAATGCCCCTCAACCGAAACATTAACAGAAGCATTAACAATAATATCTGCTAAAAGAAAAGGATCTATTCTAAATTTAAAAGACTCTTTCTTACCAGGCTCAATAACTGCAACACTACCCAAAAAAGTACTAGCATCACCATATTCAAAATTCTTAATCATGCTATAAGTAGCACGCTCAGAAACCTCAACCCTTAAATCCTCAACAATCATCTCCGAAACAGGATTATTATTCTCCAAAACAACTTCAACAATAGAATACCCTTCCAAACCAATCCTGTCAGGACTTAAAGACATAGAAAAATCCAAAGGATCCTCAACAGACAAACTATAAGAACCAGTCTTAGAACCCGACGAATAATTAATAACGTAATCAAAAACATGACTGCCATACTCTAAAACATCAAAAGAAACATCAAAAAACAAACTACTTCCAGGATTCATGTTCAAAGTCTTAGTCAAAGTATTCCCAACCATAATAAAATTAGAAAAAGAAGTCACATTAATACCGTTTGGAACTTCAAACAAAAATTTACCATTATTAATCCACCCAGAACTCTCAGGATTAGTAATAGTAATATTAACAGTATACGCACCTAAAGAACCAATAGATGAAACACCTTCAACAGAGATTTCAGGACTAATAGTATCAGAATGCCCCTTCTCCCTATAAACCAGAACCTTTACACCCGGAGCCCACTCACCAGAATGAGAAACAACAGTCTTATCAGAACTAAAATTATACGCATCATAACAAAACTTGTAAATATCAGAATACTTACAACGTCCCAAATAGATAACAACTCCTTTTGAATCCTGTTTAAAAACAATTTCTTCATTATTCAAAGAATTCACAAGAACCTGATAAACCAAGCCTTCTAACTCATAAGTCTCTCTATCAGAACGCCAAGAATCATCAAGCAAATCGTACTCTTGCGCTTGCACAAAAGACAACAATACTAATAACAAAATAATAAATACGCTCAACCTCATAACAACGACTTAGAACTTAGTGTTTAAAAATGTTATCTTTAAGAAAAAAAAAAGAAAAAAATTTAGACGACTTATTGTGTGTCGTCTCCTGCATCTGTATCGTCAGCTGCTGCTGTATCGTCAGCAACTTCGATATCATCCACCATTGAAGGTAGAGTTGGTGCAACAACTTCCAAACCGTCAGATTCCAAGCTAGTTACAAGAACTTCAACTTCTGACTGACCATCAAAGTCATAGTTTGAGTAGTCAGCAAGTACGTATGCAGCTCCTTGTGTATCCATAGCTGAGTAACCTGCTACAAGGACAGCGTTCTGATCCCCGTACAGTTTAATCTTAGCTTTTCCAGCTTCGAACATCTGCATTATTTGGTCTCCTGTTGGGTTACCCATTAATTCTGCAGCAATGGAGTTTACGTATGGTCCTCCAACTACAAGTAATGGTGTTTCTCCTAACAAGTCGCCTGCATCAACGTCCAATATTCCAGCTCCAAGTGCAAATGGATTAACGGTGTAAGCACCTGTATCTGAATCAGCTGTAACTTGTGTTCCTTCTCCAGAAATAACTATGTTAGCTCTGAAATCAGTTACGTCTGCTGGTACATGTACTTTCAAGTCTCCACTTGTTTTTTGGAATTCACTGTCCGGATCATTTATTCTTATACCCTTTGAAGTTATAAGATCCTCTTCATGACCTGCTATTGATGAATCACTGTAGTACAAACCTGTGTCTGTATCTTGGTCGTTCATACCTAAGTAACTCATTTCTGTTGCTCCAGCATTCCATACAAAAGATACATCAATTCCTTGACCGTTAAAGGTCATGTTTGCTACTGTAGCTCCTACATCAGTTAAGTTTACATCAACACTTGATTTACTGAAGTCAAGAGTGAACAGAGTCTCTCCATCTTCCACAAGTGCAGTTCCAAGTGTTGCTCTTGCAGTACTACTATCGCTGTAATATACAGAGAAATTTCCTGCTTGACCTAAAACTGGTGCAACATAAACAGTATCTGTTTTTTGTGTACCTACTTTAAGGCCTGAATTACTCATGTCGCTTCTAACTCTTACAGTTTTAACAGAAGAGCCCAAAAGAGTTCCATTTGAGTAGTACAGATCTCTTGTTTCTATGTCGAAACTGTATTCTGCATAATCAGTTTGTGTTAGGCTATCGAATTTAATTTCTGCGAAATCTCCAGGGAACATTATTGATTGTCCTTCATAGATTACGCTCTCATAATTCTCATATTCTTCGCCATCATCACCATCTAGATCTGCAGCAAATTCAACTCCTAAAGTTGGTGTTGGTCCAGCTAAACCTGATAATACCCATCTCCATTCTGGATCATACTTGTCTTCACCGATGTATTCTTCACCATGTTGGTATGTTTTTGTTGCTTCATCACCAATAATTAGTGTTGCTGCATCATACTCATTACCATCATCGTTGTAGATTGTATCTAGTTTAACTCTTAGAGCTCCGATTGTTTTAGTTTGACCATCGCTAATTTCTCCTTGACTTCCATCGACAGATACGATTGCATTGGTATTACTAACTCTAACTAGGTTTACATCGTGACCATCTACTTCTGCAGTTTCACCGTACTCAAGGAATAATTTTTCTCCTACTTGTACAGTTATGCTTGTTGCAGTTGCGCCTGTGATTTCCATTTCTCTTCCTAGGAAGTTCAGAGTTATAGGTTCACTTGAAGTTGCGTTTGCAATGTAGTTTCCAGCAGATAATGACTCATCAAATTCAAAGTAGTATCCTACTGTGCCTTTACCAGCAGTTAAGAATACATTATCTTTGTAATCATCTGATCCATCATAATCAAGACCTGTTGTTACATTTAAACCAAAGCTACTTGCAGATTTATTAAGTCTTATTTCTTCATGGTAATCATAGTTTTCATTAGTATCTCCTATTGAAATGTCCACTGATGAATCTGCCAAGAATGGAAGATCAGTGTAATCCAATTCGGTTCCGAAATCAGCTTCGATAGCAGTTCCTACCAATACATCTTCTACTTTTCCGCCTGCTACAGTTACGGTTCCACCGCTTACAGTTACAGGTTCTTTTGCTGCTGCTTGCAAGCTAGCTGCAATGTCTATTGCGCCTAGAATATCTTGTGCTAGACCAGCTGCGTTTGTTCCTTTACTTCCTACAACGATTTTACCTACAAATGCGCCATCTTCTACTAGCGGCATTGGGTAGTCGTTCAGGTTTAATGCCATTGCACCTACTACTGTAGCTCCTAAAAAAGCAGCTCCAGTTAGTACTGCGGACATTTTCTTTACAGTTTGTTTCACGTTCATTATTGAAACACCTCCGTGTTTTATGTCGTTTTTTTTGTTGACTATACATTTGGCTTCAGTATACTCGGATTGCGCTCATAACCAGCCACTGACTGATTAATTTAAGCCCGAACATACCTAAAGCGATAGTCTAATTTGTGTAATCATCAGTATCGTATTTGATTTATAAAGTTTTCGCAACCTCTAAGTCTCCTTTTTAGCTACGTTGCGAGTAAAGTACTTCAAACCCCTGAATTTGAAGGTTTGAACCAATCATCACTTTTGTGGCACAACAAAATTTATTTATAAAAGAATCCTCTAATTTATGAGAAAAATTCGAGCAGTTTTTAATTAGATTGAAAATCATGCAAAAACCCCTTGAAATAAACCTTTGAAACTAAGCGTAATTTATAAAATTAGCCTAAAAGATAACATATGTAAAACAAACATATCTTTTCCACAAAAAATAGAATACAACACTAAAACACACACAACAAAAAAGAATTTAGAAGATAAAAAATGCGGAGTGCAGGGTTCGAACCTGCGTAGGCACTAAGCCAACAGGTGTCTCACAATCATTGTTCTCATCTCTGAAAACTCTTCACACCCATATACTTTTGGGTCGCATTGACCTAAGCCTGTCCCGTTTGACCACTCCGGCAACTCCGCATGAGTTTAACGAATGAGGATTATTAGTCCAAATACTTGTTTTTTAGCACTAACAACCCCACAAATGTTATTTAGTATTGTTTGAGAAATATAAAGTATTTAAAAAGTTAACTGTAACCCACAAAAAACTCATTTAGTCACTTTTAAGTGGTGCTTGACCGTAAAGTATTTAAAGCCTGTTGAATGATCTGTTAAAGACTATGAAGAAAAAGAGTTTCTTTAGAAAAGGCCTTGAAAAAGTAATCTTGACAGCATCAGGATTATTGTTGTTAAACAGCATAAATACTGCTCAAACTACTAATTTAACGTTTTCTGGCGAAGTAAAGACTAAAACTGAAATGGAGAGGCCTTTGCAAGTACCAA
>JAIPHP010000018.1 GCA_021735165.1 Candidatus Woesearchaeota archaeon | reverse complement strand
TTATGTAGTTCATAGGCGCTAATGCTTGGTGTTCTTTCATGCCTGTTACAATAGTACTTATTTCGTATTGTCCTTGTTCGTTGCTCATCGTATTAGTTCTTGATTGCCATGAACCGCTAACTAATTGTTCTATGTTTATAGGCACTTGCAAAGGTCTTTCTAGCTCTGTTTTGGTTTTTACTTCGCCTGAAAACGTTAAATTAGTAGTCTGAGCAGTATTTATGCTGTTTAACAACAACAATCCGGATGCTGTCAAGATTACTTTTTCAAGGCCTTTCCTAAAGAAACTCTTTTTCCCCATAATGTTTGTTAGTTTATACAAGAGCCTTTAAATACTTTACGATTTTGTACCACTTGAAAGTGACTATGACTTAAAAGACAATATTTTGTCGCACACAACACTTTAACAAAATACAACACACAACAAAAATGAATGAACATTTAGTATACAACAAAAAAATTAAATAACAGAAAAAAATGCCAACAAATATGGAAAAAAAACAAAACATTTTTGGAAAAAACACAGAACAAAATAAAAAAATCTTAAAATCAATAAAACAAAGAGAAATAAAAACCATCGACATAGATTTAAAAGAAGCAACACAAGATCAAGAAGAAGATACTAGAGAATTAATAAGACAAGCCCTAAAATACCAAACAACCATAGGATTATTAATAAGCACAAAAACACCTGCATACTTCTACGAAATAAATGAGCAAATTAAACAATTCAAAGAAATATTCGGATTTTTACCAAAACACCTAACAAAAAACCAAGAAAACTTTGAACAAGAAGCAACCCCAATACTAAAAAACATATCCTTAAAAGAAAACATACCAATAAACGAATAATCCTTCTTATCTTCCAAAAAAACTTTTTTAATAAGTATTCAAAAAAAAGAAACAAATATAAAATTATGAAATTTAACAAAAAAATAAACTAGATTTACAAACACACTAATGATGAGTACTGCAACAAAACCAATAAACAAAACAGCACTCCACATCATTTAAATACAAACCTCCATTTTCTAACAGTACCGTAATAAAATGGAGGTAATTATAATGAAAAAATTAACAAAAGAAAACTTTGAACAAGAAGTCCTAAAAGCAAACACACCAGTAATAATAGATTTCTACGCAGACTGGTGCGGACCATGCAAAATGATGAGCCCAGTATTTGAAGAATTAAGCAAAGAATATGAAGGAAAACTAAAATTCCTAAAACTAGACACAGAAGACCAACCAGAACTAGCAGGACAATTCAACATAAGAGGAATACCTAGCTTATCAATCATAAAAGGAACAGAAGAAATAAACAGAATCGTCGGATTTAACCAAAAAGAAGCATTAAAACAAAAAATAGACGAAACACTAGCAAAAAATTAATATACCAAAAGAACAACAAAAATAAAAAAAGACCATTTCATGATAACTCGTAAAAATCATGAAACCGTCTTAAACAAAAGTGATTAACTAAAATGATAGATTTTGCATGCAAAAGATTTGACCTAAACGAGATAATAAAATGCTCCCTAGGACTAACAAAAGCAGACTACAAACTAATGAATCACTTACTAAAAAACGAAGAGGAATGGACCACAACAACACAACTAGCAAAAGAACTCAAACTAAACCTAAGCACAATACAAAGATGCGTCAAAACACTCCACGAAAAACAAATACTAAATAGAGCACAAGAAAACCTAACAGGCGGAGGATACACATACACCTACCAAATAAAAAATAAAAAAGAACTCACCAAAAAAATAAAAGAAATAGTAAACAACTGGGTCAAAACTGTGGATCACGCACTAGAAAAATGGTAAAACCATATAAAACAAATATAATTTCTAAGACAAATGCACAAACTAAAACAAACACCAGAAGACTTCCAAGTCTTTGAAATACCGGACAGAACATGGCTAAAAGAAGGAAACTACCAAGTCTGGAAACTCACCAAAAAAAACTACAACACAGAAGATGCAATACAACAAATATGCAAAACACTAAATCTAGAAAGGAAATTCATTAGTTATGCAGGAACAAAAGACAAAAACGCAATAACAGAACAATACATCACAATAAAAAACAAACCAAAAGAAACAATACAAAACCTAAAACTAAAAGACATACACCTAGAATTCCAAGGATGCACAAACCAACCACTATCCCTAGGAAACTTAAAAGGAAACAAATTCAAAATAACAATCAGAAACCTAGAAAAAAACACGGCAGAAAAAATCCTAGAACTAAACCAAAAAACAACACAAACTCCAAAACAAAACAAGCAAATCCCAAATTACTTTGACGAACAAAGATTCCAAAAAAACAACGCAGAAATAGGAAAACTACTCATAAAAAAAGAATACAAAAAAACATACGAACTGCTAAAAAACGACCATCAATACGGAGAAAAACTAAAAGAATACCTAAAAGAAAACAAAAATGACTACATAAATGCAATAAGAACAATCCCGAAAAAAATACTCAAACTCTACATACACTCATACCAAAGCAAACTATGGAACCACACAACAAACATAATTCTAAAAACATACAAAAAAGAAAAAATACCAGATACCACGCCATTAATAGGCTTTGGAACAGAAACACAAAACGAAAAAACCAAAAAAATACTAAATAAAATAATGGAAGAAGAAAAAATAACAGAAAGAGACTTCATAATAAAAGAAATTCCAGAACTTACAACTGAAGGAACAACAAGGAAAACATACATAGACCTGCAAGACCTAAAAATAAACAAACCAAAAAAAGACGAAATAAACACACAAAACGACAAAAACCCACTATTTAAAATAACAACAGAATTCACAATTGGCAAAGGAAGCTACGCCACAATAATCATAAAACACCTAATACTGCCAAAAAAACAATTAAATTTAAATACTAAAAACCTAAAAAAACAATAATTACCCAAAAAAAGAGGCGATAATATGGCTAAAAAGAAAACTGTTAAGAAAAATTCTAAATCCAAAAGGGTTGTAAAAAAAGAAACACCAAAACCACAAACACACCCCGCAAAGAAAGCACTACACGGAAACTGGTACCCAAATTTACTAAGATCCCTAATCGCGATAATACTAGGAATATACTTAGTAGCAGACGCAGGAATGCTAATGGAAACATTCTTAGCACTAATAGGAACATTCCTACTAGTAGAAGGAATACTGTTGACAATACCAATCCTAAAAAGCCCAAAAGAACACGAGGAATGGGGCATTAGTCTATTCCGAGGAATATTAGGAATACTAATAGGATTATACGTACTAGTACAACCCGCATGGTTTAAATTCATGCCAATAAACACAGTAGGATACACAGTAGCAACAGTAGCACTGGTAATAGGATTATTAGAAGTAGTACAAGGAGCAACATTGCACAAACATTTAGACAACAAATACTTAATGACCCTAGGCGGAATACTAAGCATGATATTTGGAATGCTACTACTGTTTGTGCCAATATTTTCAAACTTAGTAATAATGTACCTACTAGGAATATACACAATAATATTCGGAGCAGGACTACTATTATTCAGCTTTGAACTAAAACTACTAGGGAACAAAATATAAACCCTAAACTTTTTTTATTTTTTTAATAAAAACGTTTTAACAACAAAAAACACGGGGCAAATTTTGAACTACAAATTTCCAAAAATTCTCAAAAAAAGAAGAAAAAAAGATAAAGGACTACCACCTGGAACACTAATATACACAGGAGAACACACAGAAGAAAAAATAAACATAGAAATAATACAATACAACAAAAAACAATTCTCAGAAAAAAAAATACAAAAACAACAACTATCCAAAAAAATAGCAAAAGACAAAGTAAGCTGGATAAACATAACAGGAATACACGACCCTGAAATAATAGAAAAAATAGGAAAAGAATTCACAATAAACCCCCTAATACAAGAAGACATACTAAACACAAATCAAAGACCAAAAATAGAACAATTCGAAAAACACATATACATAGTAATGAAAATGCCCGAATACAACAAAGAAACCCACAAACTAAACATGGAACAAATATCAATAATACTAGGAAAAAATTACGTAATATCCCTACAAGAAAGAAAAGGCGACGTATTTGACACAATAAGAGAACGAATAAGACAAAACAAAGGAAGAGTAAGAAACAAAAAAGCAGATTATCTAGCATACATCCTAATAGACTCAATAATAGACTCATACTATTCACTACTAGAAGAATTCGGAGAAGAACTTGAAGAAACAGAAATAAAACTAATAGAAAACCCAACCATAACAGAACAACATAAATTAAACAACGACAAAAAAAATCTAATACTGCTAAGAAAAGCAGTGTGGCCTGTGAGAGAACTAATAGGATCACTACAAAGACAAACAAGTAAACTAATAAGCAAAGAACTAGAACCCTACCTAAAAGATCTATACGACCACTCAATACAAGCAATAGATACAGTAGAAACATACAGAGACATGACCAGCAGCATGACCGACCTATACATGAGCAGCATAAGCAACAAAATGAACGAAGTCATGAAAGTTTTAACAATATTTGCAGCAATATTCATACCACTAACATTCCTAGCAGGAGTATACGGCATGAACTTCCAATACTTACCAGAACTCCAATGGAAATACGGATACCTATATGTCTGGATAATATTTATAAGCATAGGAAGCGGAATGCTAATTTACTTCAAAAAAAAGAAATGGATATAAAATTGAACAAAAAAAGAAATAAAAAAAAATTATAGGCACAATAGCTATAACAATCCTTCTAATTGCAACAATATTTTCCTTAATAGAATACATTAAAATACAAAAAACACAAAGAATATTCGCTGAAGCCGAACAACTATATTTAAAAGGACAATATCAAGAAGCACAAAACTTATGTGCTGAAATGCCATACAAACAAGCATTTTGTTACGGGTCAATATTTTCCATCAAACACATACAAAACGAAACGATAACAAAAGACCTATGCGAAAAAATCAGACCAGAAAAAGAACCATTCTGGATACCCGACAAAAGCCCAAAAGAAACAACAGAAACAATAAGAATAAAATGCTTTGAAGAAGCATCTTAAACAAAAACAGTAAAAAACAAGACCTCGAAGTTTCAAAAAAAACAAAACACCCCCAAAACCTTTATAAATAAACTTCTTGTTCTAAATACCCAGAGGGACCTTAGCTCAGACTGGGAGAGCGCCACGCTGAAGACGTGGAAGTCCTGGGTTCAAATCCCAGAGGTCCCATTTACTCTAAAAGTACTCTAAAAGAACAACAAATATCAATAAAAAAAACTCATATTATCTTACGTGAAAACTCCAAAAGTTCCTCTTCTTTCTCTCCAAAAAAACCTTTCAAACCTCCACAAACCAAAATAATTATATAACCAAAACAACAAATCCAACAATAAAAAGAGGACGAAAATTGAAAACTAACAAAAACAAAGCATTCGAGTCTTCATTTAATCAAAATTAAAATGAAAATAATCCCCACAATATTCTCAAAAAACAAAAAAGAATTCGAAGAAAGATACAAAAAATTATCCAAGATAACCAAAGAACTACAAATAGACATAATGGACGGAAAATTTGTAAAAACCAAATCAATACAACCAAAAGACCTACCAAATTTCATACACACAGGAAAAACAATAGAAGCACACCTAATGACAAAAAACCCAGAAAAATACCTAAAAATACTCGATTCAAAATTTGTAGGAAGAATAATATTCCACTATGAAACAATAAAAAACACAAAAAAAATCAAAGAATTCATAAAAGAAATACATAAAAAAGGAATGCACGCAATACTAGCAATAAACCCAGAAACAAAGACTACTCAAATAAAAGAAATAATACCTGAAATAAACAAAATGCTAATAATGGGAGTAAAACCAGGAAAAGAAAAACAAAAACTTCTCAAAAACACCTACACAAAAATAAAAGAAATAAAAAAACTAAACCAAAAAATACAAATACAAATAGACGGCGGAGTAAACAAACAAACAGCAAAAAAACTAAGAAGTGCAGGAGCAGAAATACTAAACACAGGAAGCTACATATCAAACGCAAAAGATCCGAAAAAAACACTAGAAGAACTCAAAAACATATAATTTATAGTTAAAACACTTAATCCTTATAATTATTAGCTAAGTCCAATAATTGATTAAATTCAGAATCTTCTAACGGATCAAACACCTGCCAATAATTTGGATCGGTTTCTAACTTTGTCGAATAAACTTTTTCAATAAACTTAATTTTATTTTCAGAAGTTGAACAATATTCATTTACAATATCTTTCAATGAAGAATAATTACTTTCAGTAAAATGACCAGAAAAACCATCAAATACCACAAAAGAATTTTCCTTTTTTGCAATAAGAATTCTTTCTTCATCCATTTTAGAAATCAAAAACCAAACACAATATATAAATATTTTTATTCTGGAGTAGTAAACGACACATCACAATGTTTATTAATAAGAAAAAAAGAAAAAAAGACATGCTAAGCAAAAAAGAACAACTCAAACTAAAAAAGAAAGCAAACCTGATAAGACAAGACATAATAAGAATGATATACCACGCAGAATCAGGGCACCCTGCAGGAAGCCTTAGCATGACAGACATACTGACTTATTTATACTTCAAATTTCTCAAAACATACCCTGATGAACCAAATAGTCCAAAAAGAGATTACCTAATACTAAGCAACGGACACATATGCCCTGCACTATACGCAACACTAGCGCATAAAGGATTCTTTAAAACAAAAGAACTCCTAACTCTAAGAAAACTAGACTCGCAACTACAAGGACACCCGCACAGAACAGAACTCCCTGGACTAGAAACAAGCAGCGGACCATTAGGCAGCGGACTAAGTCAAGGAGCAGGTATCGCACTAGCATTAAAACACGACAATAAAAACAACAAAGTTATAGTTCTAACAAGCGACGGAGAACATGACGAAGGAAACACATGGGAAGCAGCAATGCTAACAGCAAAATACAAACTAGACAACTTAATACAAATAATGGACAAAAACCACATACAAATAGATGGATTCACAGATGAAATAATGCCACTTGGAAACATCAAAAAAAACTATGAAAGCTTCGGATGGCACGTACAAGAAATAAACGGACATAACTTTCAGGAAATAGAAAAAGCACTAAACAAAGCAACACACTTCAAAGGAAAACCATCCCTAATAATAGCAAACACCATTCCAGGAAAAGGCGTGACATTCATGCAAAACACGAACAAATGGCACGGCAAAGCACCAGACCACCACGAAACGCACGAAGCAATACTACAACTTAAAGGAGAATATGAAAAACTAAAATGAAATACTTCATAATACACGGAGCATACGGAAGCCCTAACGAAAACTGGTTTCCATGGCTGAAAAAAGAACTTGAAAAGCAAGGACACAGCGTATTTGTTCCAAAACTACCAACACCAGAAGGACAAACACTAAAAAACTGGAAGAAAGAATTTGAGAAATACAAAAAAGAAATAAATGAAGATACTGTGTTCATAGGACATAGCATGGGACCTGCATTCATACTTACAATACTAGAAGAATTAGAACTTGCAAAACCAGTAAAGGCATGTTTCTTCATATCAGGATTCATAGCTCTTCTTGGAAATAAAGAATTTGACAAAATAAACAAGACATTCATGGAACACAACTTTGAATGGAAAAAAATAAAACAAAACTGTTCAAATTTTTATCTCATTAATGCACAAGACGATCCATACGTCCCTTGGAAACTCGGAAAAGAATTATCAGAAAAATTAGACGGAGAATTCATCCTAAAAGAAAAAGGAGGACACTTCAATACAGAAGCAGGATACACAGAATTTGAATATCTTCTAAAACTCATACGATACAAACTAATAAAGACCAAGCAGATGACACTATGCTTTGCACAAAAAAATTATAAAATACTTCTTGCAATGAAAAAAAGAGGGTTTGGAGCAGGAAGATGGAATGGTTACGGAGGAAAAGTCCAGGATGAAGAAACTGTAGAAGAAGCTGCTAAAAGAGAAATACAAGAAGAATCAGAAATAGAAAATATAGAACTGGAACAAAAAGGAATCATAGAATTCGACTTACCAAAAGAAGAAAAAATGCTTGAAGTCCACGTATATGAAATAACAAACTACGAAGGAACTCCCAAAGAAACAGAAGAAATGAAACCAAAATGGTTCAATATAAACGAGATACCATATGATGAAATGTGGCCTGATGACAAACACTGGCTGCCACTTTTCATAGAAGGTAAAAAAATCAAAGCAAAATTCAAATTCGATGAAAACGACAAAGTAATAGAAAAACAAATAAAAGAAATTGAAGAACTATGAACTGTATTAAAACAAAAAAAGAAACATTTAAATAATAATTGTTATAAATATAACAATGTGGTTAAAAAAATAACGATCTTGTCTGTTTTAGAACCCTTCTTAGAACAACCAAATGAAGAATTGCACTTAGCAGAAATATCTAGACAACTAAAACAACCACACCCCACAACAAGACAACATCTAAATGAATTAGAAAAAAGAGGAATTCTAATAAAAACGATAAAAGGCAGACAGACAAACTACAAACTAAAATTAGACAATCCACTCAGCATAGATTATCTGACAATAACAGAAAAAAATAAATTAATAGAAAAAATAGAAAAAAATCTTATTTTAAGAGAAATACATACATTAATTAAAGAAAAATATTCAAATAACAACACAATTATTTTCGGTTCTACAGCAGAAGAAAATAAAAAAAATAACGATATAGACATATTAATAACAGGAAAAATAAACAGAAAAGACTTTTCAGAACTCTCTGAAAAAATAAATAAAAAAACACACATAATAAACACAGAAAAAGAAAGAGTTACAAAAACACTTAAAGAAGAAATAAGAAAAAAACACATAATAATAAACAAAACAGAAGAAACACTGAGGTGGTTATACTGGGAATAAGCTGGTGTAAAAAACAGAAAAAAGGAATAAAACTAATGAAAACTAATGAAACCCTTGCAAAAGAATACATGCAAGCATCAGAAGAAACGCTAACAGTACTTAAAGACTCAACTAAAAAATCAAGAATGTGGCAAGCAACAACAAAATACTACGCAGAATATTTTGCAACCTACGCTATGCTCATGAAACTAGGAATAAAATCAGAAATACATGAATGTACAATAGAACTTGCAAAAATACTTGAAAAAGAAAAAATCTTGCCTAAAGGATTCTCAAAAGAACTCGAACAAGATAAAGAATTAAGAATAGACAACCAATATTACCTAAAAAATAAAGAAGTAAAAATAGAATATGATAAGCTACTAACACAAATATTAAAAATCAAGGAAAAAATAAACAACATAACCCTTGAAGAAATCAACAACATCAGAAAACAAATATAATAAATAAATCAAAATGAAACTAAATCCAAAACTATTAACAGAACCTGAAAAAAACTCCACTAGAAAGGGATTTGGAGCAGGCCTCTTAGAAGCAGCAAAAAGAAACGCCTCAGTATGGGCATTAACAGCTGACCTTGCTGGAAGCACAGGCATAGGAGAATTCCTTCATACATATCCTAATAGATTCATAGAATGCGGAGTAGCAGAACAAAACCTGGTAACAGTTGCATCAGGACTTGCAGCCGCAGGAAAAATACCATTTGCAACAAGCTTTGCAGCATTCAGCCCAGGAAGAAACTGGGAACAGATAAAAACAACGATAGCTTATAATGATCAACCAGTAATAATTGCAAGTACACACTCAGGGCTTGGCGTAGGAGAAGACGGAGCAACACATCAGATGCTAGAAGACATCGCTATGATGAGAGCAATACCAAATATGCAAGTAATTGTTCCTTGTGACTTCGAACAGGCAAAGAAAGCAACAATAGAACTAGCAAAAAATCCAAAGCCAACATATCTAAGACTGACAAGACAAGATGCACCAACAATAACAACTGACAAAACAGAATTCAAAATAGGAAAAGCACAAATCCTAAAGAAAGGAAAAGACATAACAATAATAGGATGCGGACCAATATTATACGAAGCAATAAAAGCAGCGCAAGAACTATCTGAAAGCGGAGAGAATAATTCCAGTCGCAAAAAACAGAAAACAGAAAAAATTTCTGTCGAAATAATAAACTTACACACAATAAAACCACTGGATAAAAAAACAATAATAAAAAGTGCTAAAAAAACAGGAAGAATAATAACGCTAGAAGATCATCAAATCAACGGAGGAATGGGAAGCGCAGTTTGTGAGCTGTTATCAGAACATTATCCTTTGCCTGTGAAAAGACTCGGAATAAAAGATTCCTTTGGAGAATCAGGAACAGCAGAACAACTCTATGAAAAACATAAACTAACACGTAAACACATAATAAAAGAAATAAAAAATATAATGAAGATGAGAAAATAAAATGGACCTAACACTAGAAAAGCACACACAAAAACAGTACAAAGAACACATACTCTGCCTAGACATAGGAGGAACAACAACACAAATAGGCATAATAGGACTAGAAAACAAAACACCACAACTATGCTACGCAGGGCATCTATGGAGCAAAGACATAAA
Source organism: Candidatus Woesearchaeota archaeon (assembly GCA_021735165.1). Classification (NCBI taxonomy): domain Archaea; kingdom Nanobdellati; phylum Candidatus Woesearchaeota; species Candidatus Woesearchaeota archaeon. The sequence goes on along the minus strand of JAIPHP010000018.1, from coordinate 14,721 downwards.
AAACTTTGAAAACCTAATAAAACAAATACTACAATACACAGAAAAAAATTTACAAATAAAAATAGAACAAATAGCAATTGCAGCAGCAGGACCCAACCAACAAGAAAAAATAAAAATAATCCACTTAAACAAAACAATACATAAAAAACCGATAGAAAGAATACAAGGAATAAAAAAAGTTATACTTCTAAATGACTTCGAAGCACTAGGATACGCAATAAACCTCTACAAAGAAGTAAAAAACGAAACAAAAAATATTGCAGTAATAGGACCAGGAACAGGCCTTGGAAAAGCAATACTAAAACACAACGGAACATACTACGAACCAATAGCAGGAGAAGGAGGACACTCAGAATTTCCAATAAGAAATGAAGAAGAACTCGAACTGAAAAAATACATAAAAGGAAAAAAACAATTACAATACGAAGACCTAATATCAGGAAAAGGCATAGAACACATATATGAATACACAAAACTAAAAAATAAAAATAAAGAAACCAAATACACAAAAGAAATAGACAAAACAAAACATAAAATATTTCTCATAAGCCAATACAAAGAACAAGACAAAACATGCAAAGAGACATACAAAATATTTACAAAACTATACGCAAGAGCCGTAAAAAACTACGCACTAGAAACATTACCCCTGGGAGGCATATACCTAGCAGGCGGAATAACAACAAGAAACCCTGAAATCATAGATAAAGAATTCTTCAAAGAACTAGAAAATCTAGAAACCGGACAAGAAATACTAAAAGGAATACCAATACACATAATGAAACAAAAAGAAACAAGTCTGCTAGGCGCAGCATACGCATTAATACAAAAATAAACGAACAACATTATACAAGACAAAACATGATAAAAGCAAAGCATTTAATTATATTAAACCTCCTTTGGTAACGCGCAATAATTGTGAAATATCCTGAGAATTTTTCCAAAAACAATTTGTAACATTTACAAAAGCACAACATTTATTAATAACTTCTTTTTAATAAACTACACAGAAAAGAGACATATAGGAGGCAAAACAGCATGAAAATCTTTCTCGATTCAGCGGATTTAGACGAAATAAAGGAAGCATATTCATACGGAATAATTGACGGAATAACAACAAATCCTTCCCTGATCAAAAAAGCAGTAGACACCAGAGTTTCTCGAGGAGAAAAAATAGATATGAAAGAATACATCACAGAAATTCTAAGAGTAGCAAAAGGAACTCCTGTAAGCCTTGAAGTTACAGAAACAACATATGATAGAATGCTTCATCAAGCAAAAAAACTATACGCTATATTCAATCCAATAGCAAAAAACGTTGTTATAAAAATTCCAATAAACACATCATTTACAGATACAGATGACAGACAAATGGACGGTTTAAAAGTAATAACAAAATTAAGCAAACAAAAAATACCAATAAACGCAACACTGATATTCACACCAGAACAAGCCTTAATGGCAGCAAAAGCAGGAGCAAAATACATATCTCCTTTTGTTGGAAGAGTTGATGATGAAATAAGAGATCTGAACAGAATAAAATATGAAAAAAGCAATTATTTCCCAATGGAAGGACTAGAAAAAGGAAAAATTCTCGATGATAATGGAATAGTATCAGGAATAGACCTAGTTGAACAATGCATAGACATCATCGATATGCACGATTTAAACACCGAAATACTAGCCGCAAGCATAAGAAATGCAAGGCAAACAAGAGAAGCTGCACTTGCAGGAGCAGACATAGCGACATTACCATTAAAAGTCATACAAGACTTAGTAAAACACTATAAAACATATGAAGGAATGCAAAAATTCACCAAAGACATAGTAATAGAATACATGGAATTAATGAACGGGTTTGAAAAAGAAAAAAAACAAGTAAATAATAAAATTTCTAAGAGAAAAAGCTCGCGCAGGAAATAGTTATAAAGAACACACAAAACACCTCCGCTTTATATCTTATAATATTTATCCATAAGATTATTTTTAGTAAAGTTCATTCAAAACGCTTTTTCCATCTATGAGGACATCCAACACATCCAAAGTTTTACCAGTGTATGCGACTTTAACATCGATACTAACCGATACTGAATCCATTTTATCACGAAGATAAAATTCTAATCTGTCTGAGGAATCTTCTCCTCTTGCCTTGGCACCACAAGGTTTTTTCAAGAATATTGGTCCATTTTTTGTATTCAAACCTATGTTCAAATCATAGAACTGATCTCCCCAAACATCCTCAACAGTAGTTGTTAAATGTGAGTTTGCCCCGAACAAGATAACGCATTCTCTTTATTTCCCCATCACTGTTTCTTATAGTGTCTACTAAGAACCCGTAATCAAAATCATAATTAACTATCTTTCTCTGTACCTCTGGCCAAACATTCTTTTTATACCACTGTTTAGTCAAACCTGCTAATGAAGCCATTGTTCCAACACAAATCGCACTACCAACAACAGACAACAACAAATGTCTATAAACCTGTCTTGATAAAGACTTATTCTGTTTTTTCTTCGTATTTGATTGTTTATTCATTTTTATCATCTTTTTTTAAATTAACCTTATCAGAATTAGCAGGTTTGTTTTGATAGTCATAAAGAATTCCTAAATATCCGTATAGTACAAGAGACAAACCTATCAAACCATAAAAATTTCCTTTCAGCGACTTGTCCACTAATTTTTTTGCAGATAAATAATCAGGTCTTACAACAAGAGAATCTAGGTTAGCTTTCAGTTGAGTTTGTTGCTCGGTCAAATCAGATAATTCTTGTTGGGACATGAACGGTTTTGAGGGATCATAAAATTCTTTCATTTTCTGCTCTAAAACGTACAAACGCGGATATATTTTTTCATGAACAACTCTATAAACAGGATACTTCGAATCTCTCTCGTTACGAATTGAAGATTGATATTCTAAAGTCCCTAAAAAAATTAAGCCCCCTATAAATAAACTTGCCAAGCCTGAATATTTCAAAAGTTTTGATTTCATTTTTTGTCACATTTTATTATCTTTTTAGATATGTTTATCAGATCATTTATTGAGGAGAATCCATTTGGATAGTTCTTTGCAATCAGATTTTGTTCCCTGTGCAATTCATAAGCTTTCATAAGTTGAGAATTTCTGTTTCCAGCATCATATTTTTTGCTTATCTTTGAAAATTCAGAGCCAACAAGTTCCCTCCAAACATAACTTAATGCTCTTTTCTCTCTGTTTGACAAAGAAGCATGGGGATTAAAAGGGTCTGGTCTTTTTATAAATCCTGAATTTATTTTATCAACAGTTTTAAGAATTTCCTCATAACCAGCAAAAAATCTTTGACTGTAACAATAGGTTCCTGCAACATAATTTATTACGTGATATCTATTTATCCAACCTTGAAGCAAATCATTTACTGCTTGGGCTGCTCCTTTACTCATACCTTTTGTCGTCTCAAAATGAAGATTAGGAGCTAAGTCCCCTTCAGTATACAGTCTTTTTATTCCTTTAATTTCTGGTTTAAAAGAGTCAGGAGAACCTCTTGATAATTTATACCATGTAGGTTTTACTGTAAAAATATAATCTTTTGTTTTTTCTAAGAACGGAAAAAGTGTTAAGGCCTCTTGAATTGTTTCTCCAGGATATCCTATTAAAAGAAATACATGATTCATAATACCTGCCTCGTGCGTATTCTTCAATATCTTATATACGTTAACATTATCTGCTCCTTTATCCATGCTGTTAAGAGAATTTACAGATGCAGATTCTACACCAAACTGCTTAAACGACGAACCTCCGGCAGATATAATTTTAATAAGATCGTCATCTAAAAATGAATCCTCTACGCGATCATAGGACGTCCATGCAAAATTTAATTTATTTTCTAGTATTAGGTCAGATATGATCTTTTGGTCTCTTGCAAAAAAAGTTTCGTCTGTCAAATTTATGTACTTGTATCCTTTTTCTTTGAATTTTTTGAAATCATTTAATATTAACTCATATTTTTTATGTCTTGGCTGAAAAATAGAAGGGTTTTTTTGTGATCTATTTGAAAAAGTGTCATATCCATCCATTAAACCGCAGAAACCACATTTACCATAATTACAGCCTCTTTGAAAATTATATGAAATAACAGGTTCGGGAACCCATGCTTTTAAACCTTCAAAATCAGGTGCAGGCATTTCGTCAATATTTATGTATTCAGACGAGGGGTTAAACTTGATTTTATTATTCTTCAACCAAATAGTTTTTTCTGAAGTTATCTGTGATTCTGAAATTATTTCTTTTACTAATTGAGAAAAACTTTTATCTGCTTCAAGTATCTGCATAAAATCAACATATCTAAATAATTGTCTATTTAATTCATCATCTTTACTGAAGATTTCACGATTTCTGCTTATGTAATTTCCACCTAAAACTGTTTTAACATCAGAAACATTTTCTTTTATTAATTTAGAAATCAAGAAGCCAGGTATTGTTTGTTTTCTATCAGTTATTGCAATTCCAACGACCTTAAAATTTGTTTGTTTCTTTAATTCATTTAACTCAGGAATTAATTTTTTAGAAAAATAATCATAGAATAAATTTTCTTTTTCATTATTAAGTGCTTCAATGATTCCTTTTCTTGACTGAGCATCATACATAGGTATATATGCCACAGTGTTTCTTCTGAGCTGAAATTCTTCTGCATTTTTTTTAGATGTTTGTAATGAAAGTTTTTCTATCATGTCTTTTGCAAGTTTAAATGTTTCAAAATTATTTGTTAAATAATATCTTTTATCAGTCAGCCTTGATATTGCCCAATTCAATCTTGATTTATTAAAATCATTTAAAGTTTCATCTTTATTTGAATGAGAAAGAACATATTCTAAACCATCAATATTTGCATCAATTATTTTTGTTTTCAATCCAGCACATTTTGCATAACCATTTATTGCTGCAATACCTGGTTGAAACTCAGTATAAACATACGGCGGCGTAAATATCAACAATACATCAAGCAACGAATCAATATTTTTTTCAAACATTTTATTATTTAGTAGTGGTTACAAGTATATTAATTTATTTGATAAGATTTTTATCAATATAACAATATTTAAATAGAATATGTCAATATAGTGATTCATGACTTATAAATTGGATAAGAAAGACACCAAAATATTATATGAACTTGACATAAACGCAAGACAAAGTAATTCTCAAATAGGAAAAAAAGTCAAATTAAGTAAAGAAGTAGTTCAATACAGAATTAAAAGACTGGAAGAAAAAGGAATCATATTAAGATACTCAACATTAATAGATATGTTCAAAGTGGGAATGAGAAAGTATAAACTCTACTTAAGACTAAGAGGTGCAACAAAAGAGAAACAAGAAGAAATAGCACAATATTTTTACAAACATAAAAAAACAGAATGGGTAATTATATGTTCTGGAAGATGGGATTTAATAGCAAATTATTGGGTCAGAGATGTAAACGAATTCGATGAAGAAATACAAATAGTAATAAATAAATACTCGCAATACATTCAGGAAAAAGCCACAATAACAACCTTGCAAATCTCACACGCAACACGAGAATATCTAAAAGAAAATACAAATGAACAAAAGAAATATATAGAATACAAAATAGCTGAAAAAACAAAAACTCTCGATGAAGTAGATAAAGAAATACTAAAAATAATAGCGAACAATGCGAGATTATCAGTTGTACAAATTGCAAAAATAATAAAAACAACACCAAGAATAATACGCTACAGAATAAAAGAATTAGAAAAGAAAAAAATAATATTAGGATACAAAGTCACATTAGATCCAAAAAAACTAGGAAAAATATTTTTCAAAGCAATATTCTATGTAACAAACATAACGACAAAAAAACTAAACGAATTCATGAATCACATACATAACATAAAACAAGCAATATGGCCCCAAAGAGTTCTTGCGCCTTGGGATGTGGAACTAGACATGGAAACAACAGGTTACGAAGAATTTAACAATATAATAACAGAAATAAAAGCAAACTTTTCAGATATAATCCTAAACACAGAATTCGTAATAATAAGCAAAGAATACAAGCTTGATTTCTATCCTGGTTGTTACAAAAAAATAAAATGATGCCTCCACTAAAGAAGACATATTAAACTCCTCTTGCTAGCACGCGACAATAAAAATCATTCTACAACGATACGTAAATCCAAGCTAGTCATTCCAGGGACACAACCATTTGTGCAAACTAAATCATATACTCCTGCTTTGTTAGCGACAAACTCATAGAAAATCATACCGTTCTCATAACTGATTTCTTCAACTTCAATACCAGGAATAGTGAACGCAAAATCATCCCTCTTATTCCTATCATTTAAATCTTCTTTATCACCAACATAAACAATATCGAGCCTGACAAAATCACCAACTCCCACATTGATAGTCTCAGGATCTACAATACCATCTTGAATTATAACTGTAAATTCAACCACATCACCAATCTCTCCTTGTAAATCTTGATTCGCTTCATAAATTGAATCGTCTGCAGAATCCTCATTTTCTTGTTCGATGCCACAAGCAGAAAAAACTAATAAAGCTATAACCGTGATAACAATTAAAATCTTCTTCATAATAACCCTCCAAATATGTTTTCCACTCTTACGTAGAAACTTTTTATATATAAATATATCTTATTTTGTTTAAAAAACGAAAATGAAAGACAAAAAAATATTCAAAAGAACAATTCTTTATTCAAATCTACAATCTTAACACGCTTTTGCTCAGTATTATCCCTATTTCTAACAGTAACACAGCCATCTTCTAAAGTATCAAAATCAATAGTCACACAGTAAGGAGTGCCAATCTCATCCATCCTCGCATACCTTCTTCCTATGCTTCCAGATTCATCATAAAAAGCGTTAAAATTTTCTTTTACCTGGTTAAAAACCTCCGCTGCTTTGTTTCTTACAAGTTCCTTATTTTTTACTAAAGGCATGACTGCTACTTGAATAGGCGCAATTTTAGGATGTAATTTCAAAACAACATTGCCTCTTTTTTTATCGTCGTTGTATGCTTCATATAAAAAAACAAGAAACGCTCTATCGACTCCGAGACTTGGCTCAGCAACCACATGGGGAATTATTTTCTTTTTTTGTTCTTCATCAAACAAAGAAAGATCCGTTTTACTAAACTCAATATGTCTACTTAAATCATAATCCCCCCTATCAGCAATGCCTTCAAGTTCTTTCCAGCCAAAAGGAAAATTATATTCCAAATCCCAACAATCACTACTATAATGAGCTAATTCATCTTTAGCATGCTGTCTGACTCTAAAATTATCCATAGAACAACCAAGAGATTTAAACCAATTAAGCTCAAAAGCAAGCCAATAAGCATGCCATTCTTGCATCAAACCTTTCTCAACAGCTTGACTAGCAGTCATAAGTTCTAAATCCACGTCTTTTTTCTGATGAGAAATAGAACAAACATTAAATTTAAAATCCTTAAAATCCTTAAAAAAAGGACAATTTTTATCAACAGGATGAACAAAATATTCAATTTCTAATTGCTCAAACTCCCTGCACCTAAATATAAAATTCCTCGGAGATATCTCATTTCTAAAAGCTCTTCCCATCTGCGCAATACCAAACGGCAATTTAAGACGAGCATTCTCCGTAGTTAATTTAAAATTAGTAAAAATAAGCTGGGCAGTCTCGGGCCTGAGAAAAACTTCCACAGAATCGTCAACCATAGGACCCACATTAGTAACAAACATAGGGTTTATTTTGCCTTTAATGGCGTAATCAGAATTATTCTCATAATTTTTCAATTCGTGAGCATCAACTTTAAATTTTTCCTTAGTCTTTTTATTAACCACACCATAATCAACAAACTTATCAACATGACCAGAAGCCTTCCAAACAGAAGGATTAGTAATAATAGATCCATCAATACCGACAATATCAGACCTATCCCTCACATGATACTTCCACCAAGAATTTTTAATATTTAATTTCATTTCAGAACCATAAGGGCCATAATCAAAAAAACCTGCTAATCCACCATAAATTTCACCACTAGGATAAATCAAACCTTTTTTCTTACAAAAAGCAGCCATATCATCAATATTTAATACCATACTAATCAAAAAATCAAATAATATTAATAAATCTATTGAAAAAAATGATAAAAACACACAAAAGAAAAAAAATAATGAAAACTAATTCTTTTTAGAACCGCGTCTATTAGAATAAGTGCTTCTATTATTAGGTCTACGACCAGATCTGCCGCCAAATCTACTGCCTGATCCTCCAGGCGAACTCCTAAATCTTCCACTAGACGAAGAATCTCCATCATTTAATCTAGAACCAAACCCTTGACCACCAGATTTTCTACCACTAAAGCCTCTTGAACCACTATTCTGAGGACCACGTGTTGCATGAAAAGGCCTATCAGAATTAACAACTCTTATAATATCAACATGATCCATTCTCTCAGGTCTTTCTTCTTTATGAATATCCAAAGTATATTCATGTTGTACCCTGCCAAAATTTTCATGATCAGACGGAGCCAAAATATTAATAGCTATTCCTTCCTTCCCCGCCCTTGCAGTCCTACCAATTCTATGAACGTACTGCTTTGGATCCTTAGGAATATCATAATTATATACATGAGACACATTAGGAATATCCAAACCACGAGCCGCAACATCTGTACAAACCATTGCACAAACCTCACTTGAATGAAATTTCTCTAAAGTTTTGTTCCTCTTATCTTGCGAAAAACCACCATGAATAGCAATAGCATTAATCTTATTATTTTTCAAATTCTTCGCAACAAAATCAACATTCTGCCTAGAATTACAAAAAATCATGACAAGACCAGGATTCTCTTTTTTCACCAAATGAACTAATAAAGGAAACTTCATCTTTGAACTAATATCATAATAAACTTGCTTTAATTTAGAAGGATCGACCTGATTACTAACAGTAATCTTAACAGGATTTCTTAAAAGCCTCTTAGAAATCTGCTCTATATCCTGACTGATCGTTGCACTATAAAGCAAAGTTTGTCTATCCTTAGGACAATGACTAACAATTCTATTAACATCATCAATAAACCCCATATCAAGCATACGATCTGCTTCATCCAAAACCATTATCTTAACATGAGATAAATCAATAGTTTGTCTTTCAATATGATCCAAAACCCTTCCAGGCGTACCAACAACAACATCAGCTCTCTTCAAACTTTCAATCTGTGGATTTATAGAAACTCCTCCGTAAACAACACAAATTTTCAATTTCTTATACTTAGAAAAATTTTTTATCGAATCTTTAACCTGCTCAGCCAACTCCCTTGTAGGTGTCAAAATAAGACTTTGAATCATCTTCTTATTTTCACAATGCGCAATAATTCCAGAAGCAAAAGCCAAAGTCTTTCCAGAACCTGTAGCACTACCTGCAATGACATCTTTACCTTCCATAATAAAAGGAATACTCTTTCTTTGAATATCACTAGGCTCATTAAAACCAAGTTCCTCTATAGATTTTAAAATAGGATCTATAACTCCTAATTCTTTAAATTCATTCATTGTTATCACTCTGTTTATTAAATTAATTTTGCAAGAAAAAGACAAAAGTCAGAGAGTCATCACTCCAAAAACTGTATGCTTTTTCTGATAAGCACAAATTAAACTAAAACATAGAAAAACACAGTTCTTTATAAAATGAATGGTTTGAAGAACAATCACAGTTTATCTTTTCTTAATTTTTTTTAAATATACAAATAAAGTCAAAGGAATTTCAATAGGCGCCTTAAGAACGTATAACACGGTTCTAGACAACCCGAAATGTTTTTTCATATATTTAAGTAACCCGGATACCATCCAATAACCAGTTTTTGAAAAAAAGAATTTTTTAATAACTTCTTTAGAATCTTTAATAGGCTTAGTGTTATGTAAAACGACAGTTTCTGGAAAATACATAACTCTGTAACCTTTATCTCTCGCTCGTTTGCTATAATCCCTGGTTTCCCAATTAAAAAAAAAGTTTTCATCTAAAAATCCAATATTCTCTAAAATATCTTTTCTTAAAAAAAAAGCGCAACCCGAAGCAAACCCCACCTCTTTTTTTTCATTAAATTCAGGACCGTCATCTTTTCCGACATTTTTATCTACTATAACAGACAATATATTTTTTTTTAAAAAATCAGAGAAATTATCAAAAACAGGAGAACCTGCATACCATATCTTTTTGCTATCATAATATAGAATCTTAGGACAACAAATATCTGCATAGTTATTTAACATATTTATTCCCTCAGAAAGAAAATTTGATTGAACGACAGTATCTTGATTTAACAAAACAAAATAATCAAACCCGTTATTTAAACAATATTTTAAAGCAACATTATTAGCTTTAGAAAATCCTTCATTTTTTTTATTAAGCATGAGGATTACTTCAGGATAATATTTTTTTATAAAATTTACACTCCCATCAACACTGCCATTATCCACTAAAATAATACCATAATACTTATAAGTTTGAATTCGCAACGAGTCTAAACACTCTTTTAAGTATTTCTTTCCATTATAATTAACAATAATTACCGCAATTTTTTTACCAGATAACATAATTAAAAAAAATATAACACTATTTATATATTTTAAGGTAAATCATTCATAAATATTAAAAGACACAACCTAAGAATTAAATCGCTGTATCTCTTAACTTTAATTTATAAGAAATAAAGTTAACCACGATATGAATGGGTATTGCAAAAACCAAAACAACAATAAGAGGAAAGAAGGGAACAGAATAAAAAATACTTATTAAAACAGCGCCCCCTAACAAATAATCTATCTGATCAAAAGGTATAAATGGACTGCCAGGTTTTAAATTCAACCTTCTCTTAAAAAAACTCTCAACTAAATCGCCTAATAATGCTCCAAATCCAAGAAGAAACCCGATTATGTAGAAATAACTATAATCTACCAAGTGCAAACTTTCAAAATTCAACAAATACTGTATGAAAGCAACAACAATACCAACAATACTCGCAAAAAAAATACCTCTAACACTTTTATTTTTTCCAAAAATAGGTTTACCATTGAGTTTTTTTCCTAAGTCAACGGGAAAATTCAAAAAATTAACATTTTTAAAAAAAACAGGAGACATATTAGCAAAATAAGCAGGAATCAACAAATAAGCAACTTTAACAGCTTCTTCCATAATCAAGAAAACCACCTCTTCTTCAAATAATCATAAATTGTTAAAAGAGAAGAAATTAAAATGAGCAAAACTAAAGGAAAAACAAAATTCAAATTAAGAATTAAAACACCTATAAGTACAAATTGTAAAGTGGTTGTGATTTTACCAAAAACACCTGCTTTATGTGCAACCTTAGCATTCGTAAAATGAATAAAAATCATTTCAGACACACTATAGATATCTCTTACAATCAAAAGAAAAAACACCAAAGGACTTATTTGCCCAAGAATGGCATAAACCAAAAATGTGCCGACAATAAAAAATTTATCAGCCAAAGGATCCAAAGAACCACCTAATTTACTTACAGCATTCATCTTTCTTGCAATAAATCCATCAAGAACATCCGTTAAAATAATAAGCAATAACAAACCAAAAGCAACCCAAACATTATCTAAAAAAAAGAAGAAAACAATAGCTAGAGGAATCCTTGATAATGTCATGTAATCTGCGGCACTTAACTTCATTTTATCATCAATCCAACTTGTTTTAAGCGATTTTTTATTAAATCTTTGGTTTTCATACTTTTCCATAAAGATAATTCTTTAAAAAAATTAACTTTAAGCTTCAAAAGAAAACCAATCTCGACACCTATAATCAAAAAATCATCATTTTGTAAATTAAACAAAAAATCCTTCAAAGAATCACTTTTAATACAAGTCAAAGAACGACCGACATAGTCAATAATATGTGCATCTGAACCCGCAGTAAATTTTTTATCAGATAAATTCAAGGCCCCAGAATTCTTTTCAGCAGAAATAGAAGCATTAATTCCTTCAACAAAAACAGGATCAAAATGTTTTTTTAGTTTATACAATCCGCAATTACCAGAACCGAAAGGATGAGCTGCGCTAACAATACAATCATACTTCTTTGAGATCTCAAACAGACGGAAATTAGAGATGCTAGTCCTCATAGGATTAATCAAACAATGCTTAATTTCATTATCAAAAAATTTCTTTAAATCTGAAATTCTACTAAAATAAAAAAGTACATGCGCACCTTCAAGAGAAGTCACTTCAATACCAGGAACAAAAGCCATATTAATTTTTTTAGCTTCCAAGACTCCATTGATAGAGTTATGGTCTGTTATAGCAACAAAAAAACCTTTTTTACTACAAAGTTTTTTGATATCTTCAACTTTAGTAGAACAATCAAGCGAATGATGCGTATGAACATGCATATCAACACAAACAAAACCCCTCCTTATAAGAGAGTCAATATCAGGAAAACTCCTTTTAACAACCATAAAAAAACAAAATAACCATATTTTTATAAATATTTAGAAAAAAACATCTTAAAACATGTTTATTACATTAAACAACTAACACAACAAAAAAAAGTTGCTAGTCTCAAACATCTCAAGTTCAAATCATTTTTAAATAAATAATGCATTCTAAATAAAAAATGGTTAGAAAATCCAGAAAAGGAAGAGAAGAATGGAAAATATACAAAAACGTATTCGATCAATTTACAGAGCGCCTCATATTCAACCTGTCAACACAAGGATACTTCAAAGAACTAATACAACCAATAGCTTTAGGAAAAGAAGCAAATATATTCTTAGCAACCACGAATCAAAACGAACATGTAATAGTAAAAATATACAGATTAGAAAATTGCAATTTCAACAAAATGTACTCCTATATAAACCAAGACCCGCGATTTACAGGGCTTGAAAATCAAAAAAGAAAAATAATATTTAATTGGGTACAAAGAGAATACAGAAATTTAATGCTTGCAAGAGAAAAAATAAAAGTGCCAAAACCGATACACTTCAAAGAAAACATAATAATAATGGAACTAATAGGAGACGAGGAACCATCCCCACAATTAAAAAATAAAGAACCTGAAAACCCAAAAGAATTCTTAAAAAAAATACTTAAAAACATGGAAATGTTGCTAGAAGCAGGACTAGTACATGGAGACTTATCTGATTTCAACATACTAAACTACAACGAAGAACCTATATTTATAGACTTCAGCCAAGCTACACCCATAAAAACACAAAACGCAAAAGAATTACTCGAAAGAGACCTAAACAACGTTTTAAACGCATTTAAACGCACGCTAAAAATAAACATAGAAAAAACAAAAGAAAAAATACTGAAAAAATATGATGATTTAACAACAGACACACAAAATCAAACCTGAAGAGAAACAAAACATATAGAGTTTATCTAATCATCCTCCCAAATTCAGATTAAAAGAAACACACCTTTAAAAACAAACAAATTACACAAAATGCATTGACATCTAACAACCTTTAAAAAAGAACACAAATTACTAGTAAAAATGGAATTTAACTACGCTCTAAAAATACCCAAAGAAAGAATCGCAGTACTTATAGGTTCAAATGGTGAAACAAAAAAAGAACTAGAAGAATACACAAAAACAACATTAGAAATAGACAGTAAAGAGGGCGACGTACTAATAAAAGGTAGCGATTCAATAAACATGTACGCACTAAAAGAAGTAATAAAAGCAATAGGAAGAGGATTCAACCCTGAAATAGCAAGATTACTATTAAAACAAGACTACGTACTAGAAATACTGCCACTACTAGACTATATACGAAGCAAAGATCACTTACCAAGAGTCAAAGGCAGATTAATAGGCGCGGCAGGAAAAGCCAGAGAAACAATAGAATCTCTGACCGAAACATTTATTGTAGTATATGGCAAAACCATAAGCATAATAGGTGAAAGTACAGGTGTGATGACTGCCAAAAAAGCAATAGAATCATTAATTGCAGGAAGCCCGCATGCAAATGTTTACAAGTGGCTTGAAAAAAACAGAAAAAAGATGAAAGAAAAACAGATTAAAGATTGGTAAACCAACAAATAGAACTCTGAATGCATCTCATAAAATCAATTGCTTATAACAAAATCATCCAAAGCCCTAAAACAAAAAGTTCTTTCAACATCATTTTCTAAAGAATCGCAGTCAAACCCAGTATTTACAAGCCCATAATAACAAGAGTCCTTTTCCAAATCATTAGTAATATTATAACAAGATTGCTTCATGTCAACCAAAGTTCCTTCTTCAATTATAGTGCTCCTGCTTAAAATATATATTAAAGCAATCAAAAAAACAAAAAGAACAAAAATAAACAAAAAAACACCCTTAATCAACTTTTTAGTACTATAAACTTCATGAACAACACGCTCAACATCATCTCTTGACCAACCCACCTGTTCTAATTTAAACTTTAACTGACCTGGATGAACTCCTTTACTCTTCTGATCCTTCACATAACTAAGAAGCCTATCATCAACCATACAATACCTCTTTTTTAATTATAATAAGAACAAATAGGAAACCTTGTTTTTAAAGGTTTTGAAAGCAAAGCTTTCTGTGTTATCCTGTAAGTATTTCCCTTCGATACCTTTTTTCGTTTTATCATTTATTAAACCTCCGCTTTCAACTTTCGTTGAAAGGCTTGTTCTGGTGTTTCCAGAACATTAAATCTAAGAGCCATGTGTGGCCTT
>JAIPHP010000017.1 GCA_021735165.1 Candidatus Woesearchaeota archaeon | reverse complement strand
ACTCACGCCAGCAATTTTACGAACTTGATAAGTAGTTTCACCCTCGTTTTTTCGCCTAATTGTTTCCATGAGTTTCCCTCTTGTGAGTTTCATACATTGATTTAACTCACCGTAGGGAAATAGTTTTGGGATAACACAGAAAGCAAAGCTTTCAAAGCCCCGGAAACCACATTTCCTCCGGTTTATTTTAATCAAACAAACTTAAGTTTAAATTTATAACAATCTTTGACCTCTTTCTTGTCCCAACCTAAAGATTCATTTAATCTAATACTGCCTTTGTTATCAAAAGCAACATAACTCCGTATAGATTTATAGCCATTATTTTTAGCAAAATCAGCAAGACTTTGTTTAAGTTTTTTTGCAACACCATTATGTCTAACCTCAGGTTTCACATAGTGAATTTCTATATCGTATTTTCTTTGGTTTATTTCTCTCCCAATAATAAACCCGGCCAATTCATTATTTTCATTTAATGCCAGAAATGTTCTAAATTTAGAATTCTTCAAATAAACATTCTTATAATGAAGAACATCCGTCCACCTTCCTTCATACCATTTATCTTTATCTTCTTTCTTAAAAATTCTGACGGCATCTATAACATCAGTTAGATGTTCCTGAGTATATTGTTTTATAATCACTGTAAGGCTTGGAAAACATTATTTCAAATATAAATTTTTTGAGAATCATTTGCTATCTTTATTAGAAAAGACAGCAAAGAACGTTGTTATTATAGTAACACCTATAGTCCAAGAAAGAACATGTTCTAAAAGATTTCTTCAAGAAAACAAAAACCTCATAAGAAGAGCAGCAACAACACCCACAATCCGAGACCGAGATAAAATATCATGAAAATAATGAAAAATCAACAGTTTACAAAAGCAATCATGAACCCATCAACCCCTATAAATCTCCGCAGAAAAAGGAATCATAACGGGAAGCCTAAATGAAATATCCTGAAAAAAATAATTTTGAGAATAATTCTTATCAAAATCATAAAACCGCATGAATCCTTTAAAATTTTTAACCAATTGAAAAGAAAAAATAAATCCATCCTTAACGCCAGACAATGATTTGTTACCAACATCAACAGCAAACACCATATTAGGAATCCCAGAATCTAATAAATCATCATCCAATAACAAATATTTGCTTTCATTAAAACGCTTAAAATTGCCTTTAAGAGCAGAATCCAAAAAACTATTAGAACTAACATCACAATAAACAGAACCTGAACTTAATAAATCTAACTCGCCGCAAAAACTCAAATCAGAATTAAAAAAAGAACCAACAAAACTATATTTTTTAATGAAATCCATAATTATCGAAAAATAACAAAATATAAAACCTTTTCTATATAAAATGACAAATAATACTACAAGATGCTAAAAAAAGAAAAGTTAGAACAAACAAAATCACACACCAAAACAAATATAAATAAAACCAAAAAAATGAAATAACATGACAGATACAAAACTAGAAGACTATTCAGAAACTGAAGAAGAAAACAAATCTAAAGAAGTAAAAGAACTAATAGAGCCCAAAAAAACAAACAACCAATCAAAAGCCCACGAAATGGCCAAAAGTCAAAGAGAAATATCCATAGCTGAATTCTTCGAAAAAAACAGACACCTGTTAGGATTTGACAATAAAAGAAAAGCACTACTCACCACAATAAAAGAAGCAGTTGATAATTCCTTAGATGCTTGCGAAGAAGCAGACATATTGCCAGAAATAACTGTGGAAATACACGAAATAGGAACAGATAAATTCAGAGTAATTGTAGAAGACAACGGTCCTGGAATAGTAAAAGCCCAAATACCAAAAATATTCGCTAAACTATTATATGGATCAAAATTTCATAAACTAAAAATGCAAAGAGGACAGCAAGGGATAGGAATCTCTGCCGCTGTAATGTACGCACAATTAACAACTGGAAAACCTGCAAAAATAATCTCAAAAATACACCCAAACGAACCTGCACACTATTACGAGCTAAAAATAGATACTGCAACAAATAAACCAGACATAATAAAAGACGTAAAAAAAGAATGGTATAAAGAAAACGGAACTAGAATAGAAATAGATCTAGAAGCAAGTTATAACAAAGGCTCACAAAGCGTGGACGAATACATAAGAGAAACCGCAGTAATTAATCCGCACGTAACACTAATATACCAACCCCCAAAAGGAGAACAACTAATGCTTGTTAGAGCAACAGAAGAAAAACCAAAACAAGCACAAGAAATAAAACCGCACCCATACGGAGTAGAGCTAGGAATGCTCATAAAAATGCTCCAAAGAACAGAAACAAAAACAGTAAAACAATTCTTAAAAGAAGACTTTTCAAGAGTGGGAGATAAAGCCGCAGAAGAAATATTGGAAAATTCTAAATTATTAAGCAAAACAAAAACTAAAGACATGTCAAGAGACATGGCAGAACAACTAATGAATGGTATAAAGAAAACAAAACTGATGATGCCTCCTACAGACTGCATAGTTCCTCTGGGAGAAACAATGCTGGAGAAAGGAATAAAAAAAGAGATCAACGCAGAATTTTACACATCAGTTTCAAGACCACCCTCAGTATATAGAGGAAATCCTTTCGCAATAGAAGTAGCAATAGCATACGGAGGAGATCAACCTGCAGACAAATCAATCAACGTAATGAGATTTGCAAATCGAGTACCATTACTATACCAACAAGGCGCATGTGCCACACAAGAATCAATAACCCAAACAAATTGGAAAAGCTACGGCATACAACAAACAGGAAGCAACATGCCTGTAGGCCCAATAACAATAGTAATACACATAGCATCTGTGTGGGTTCCATTTACAAGTGAAGCAAAAGAAGCAATAGCGCACTACCCTGAGATTATAAAAGAAATGAAACTCGCAATACAAGAAGCAGGAAGAAACCTTGCAAAATATGTAAAAAAGAAAAAAAGAGTGAAAGAAGAACTTAAAAAAAGAAGCTACATAGAAACATACATACCCCACATTGCAGAAGCATTAAAAGAACTAACAAATTGTTCAGCAACAGATGAAGAAATAATAAAAGAAAATCTTACAGAACTCTTAGAACAGCAAAGAGGAAAAGTAGACTCATTAGATTTTGACCCTACAAAAAACGAAGAATACAATGAAGAATTCGCAAAAATAGGAAGAGAAAAAGAGCACGATTCAAATTCCGAATTTAGCGAAGAAAACGCTGACGAAGAGGATGAAAAATGACTAAAACTCTAGAAAAAATACAAACAACAGCAAAAAAATTATTCACAAACATCAAACTAAAAGAAAAAGCAGAAATGGAATCTCCTGTAAGATCTTTAAACAATGTAATATATAACAAAAAAGACGGTTTTTTCGAACTTAAAGGTATGATGAAAAAAAGAACATTGACAGCAAACACCGTAAAAACATTCGCACAAACACTTAAAATGATGGCTTTATCAAAAGATTTGATAAACTCAGAAGACATAGCCACAAAAAGAGAAGCATACTATGTAAGCAAAAATTGGGGAGAAGCCAGATTCAAAGAACAACCAGAATCAGATGCTGTAATGGATGACATAGAAGCTACATTTGCTTGCAACAGAGAACAACTAGGATTTATAGCTGATGAACACGGCGGATCCGTTGCTGGAGAACTAACCGTAATTGATAAAGATTCGACAACAAAAAAAGAAATAAAAATAGACTGCACAAAGTTTGGATCGGGAAGTTATTCAATACCAAGCGACGTAGAACACTTAAAATTTGAAACAAAAGCAAAATTTGTACTAGCAATAGAAACACAAGGAATGTTTGAAAGACTAAACAAACACCAATATTGGAAAAAAGCAAACTGCATAATAATATCAATGAGCGGAGTACCATCAAGAAGTTGCAGAAGATTCATAAGAAAATTATCAGACGAAGCAAACTTACCAGTACATGTATTTACAGATGGAGATCCTTATGGAATGATGAACATATACAGAACATTAAAAGTAGGATCGGGAAACGCAGCACATATAAACGAATTTTTCTGCGTGCCAAAAGCAAACTTTTTAGGCATAACACCTCGAGACATAACAGAATACAAATTGCCAACACACCCTCTAAAAGAAGTAGATATAAAAAGAGCTAAAGATGCACTAAAAAATGATCCATTCGTTAAAGATTATAAAGAATGGCAAAATGCACTGAAAGAAATGATACAAATGAAAGTTAGAGCAGAACAGCAAGCTCTTGCAAAACACGGACTTAATTTCGTAATTTCTGATTACTTGCCTGAAAAAATGAAGAATGAAAAAAGCTGGCTACCATAAACATATACAAATCCCCAGTAATTAACCAAAGCCTACCTGCCAAGTATTTCTGCAGATAAACTCAAATCAAGAACAACACAATTCACTTTCATTTTTGCAAGTATATACTCCTCAAATTATTTTCCATATTGAAATTAATTGTTTTATCATTAAATAGTAGTAAAATATATAAATTCTAAAATATTATACATAAAAAATACATAAAAAATGGAAAAAATAAAAAAATTGATGATTTTAGGGACAACAATATTATTGATGTATTCTTGCCAAATTGAAAATAAACAAAAAACAACAGAAATAGTTAGAAAAATAACAACACACAATAATCAAATGTTACAAAAATTAGGAAAAGAAATATACGAAAAAGATCTAGAAACAGTTCTAAAAAAACACGAATCGCTAGGAATCACATACTCACAAAAACCAAAAATTTCCATAATGGACGAATTCTCTTTAGCATGTGCAACATATGACAAAACAAAAAAAACAATAAAAATGAATACGAAATTAATAACACAAGATTCATTAGATACAAAATTCATACAAAGACTAATATCTCACGAACTAGGACACTTATATACAGACCTACATAAAGAAAAATTAAATGCAAAAAACTGGGGAACTTATAACTTAAGCAAACCATGGGCAATAGCCGAAGAAGAACATGGAATGAAAATGGTCTCAGAAGGAATATCAACATATTTTGAGTATTTAACACACAAAACGCCAAACGAAGAAACAATAACAGAAACATTATACAAATCTCCAAAAAAATACACCATCAAAGATTTTTATGACATAGGATTTCTACTAGTTAAACCAATACTAGACAAAGATTTCAAAAAAGGGATTGAAAAACTAATAACAAATTATCCAAACAAGACAGAAATATACAATTTATCAAAATATCAAACAAAAGTATTAAGTGAATTATAAAAATGGAAAAAACATTCATATTAACAAAAAAAATAGCAAAACATGGAAAGCAATCCATAATAGTCATACCAAGAATTCTTGAAAAAAAACTTAAACCAAAAACAATCGTACAACTAAAAATAGATGTTCTGGAAGAACCGGAAGAAATGGAGGAAGAAAACTAAAATGAAAGATCCATTCACTGCCGGAAAAAAGATTCCTCAAATGTCAAAGATTGAACTGATAGCTGAAAGAGCAGAATACGTAAAAATGAAAGTATCTGAAAAATACAAAAACATAATACATTTCAGTTCAGATGGACCTGGAATATTATATTTAGCCGAATGGGGAAATGGAAAAGAACAAAGAATTCTCAAAACAGACGGAAAATCGGAAAGCCCAAGAGCAATAAGACATTTAGAAAGAGGATACAACACAAACAACGAACAAAAAATAACTTCGTTACTACCAGATCCAGAACTAAATGGAATCATACCAATCATAGACTACTATGAAGAAACAGAAAAAGGACCTGCAATAACAGTAACCAAATTCTACAAACACTACGAAAAACTAGAAGATATCGTTCAAAAAATAAAAGAAGGAACAGAAGAAAGAATTTCTAAGACAGAGTGGGAAGACTTAGCAACGCAATTACTGCAAAAAGCCAAATACTTCAAAGATAACGGACTTTACCACAGAGATATAAATCCTAAAAACGTGATGGTAAAAAGAACAAAAAAACACCTCAATGGAAAATACAGAAAAACATTAGACGTTCTTCTCATAGACAATGCAAACGGCGGGAAAATCAAAGACCTTAAAGAAAAACCCCTGCCGACAGCGGGTGCTCACCACATCATAGATCCATTAAGCGTAGAAAAATTCACAGGAAAACAAACAAAATACAACGATCAAACGGAAATCTACCAAGTAGCGACAACTCTGGATTACGCAATGAAATATAAATACGGATGGGAATTTGATCCAGATAATCAAACAGGAAGAGCAATACAAGAAAAAAAAGATGAACCAGGAATAATAAAAAAAGTTCTTGATAAAATAAGAAAAATAAATCTAAACACAAATAACCTACTCACACAAGAAGGAACGCTAGACTACAAAAAAACAGAAAATAACTACAGAAGACACAGAACAGAAACGCCGATGAATATGAAAAAATATAACGAATGGTTCAGAAAAATCCACACAATAAACGAAGAACAAAGATTCGAAACAATAGACGATGCAATAGATAAATTTGAAAAAATCAAGAACAAAAAAACAATCGGAGAATGGATCGTAAAAAATGAAAAAACAATGCCTTGGCTACTAATTGGAAGCATATTACTTGCAGGAAGCATAAAAACAACAATAGATCATGTAAGTGAATACATCAACAACCTGTCTAAATTTGAACTGGTGCCTCAAGTTAATGGAAAGAACCTTGAAATAGAAAACAACTTAGTAACATTAGACATAGAAAGTCTTTATTGCTACAAAGAAGGATGGACTGAAAAAACAACACTAACAAAAGACAAATATATTAAAGGATATAGAGGACGCGATATCGATGGAGTTGCAGTGATGAGGCAAACACCTGGCACGAAACATAAATATGGCGACGTGTACCCTACATTTGAAGGAAGAATATATATTGAGGGATTTGAAGGAAAAAAAATAGGCATACTTACTAGCAAGTTTAATGAAGCTAAATCTTCTATGGGTTCATATGAGGGAATGGGATATCCTTCTGGATGGATAAATTTTAAAATACCTGAAAATATACCTGATGGAACATACAATTTAGTAATAGAATATTACTCTCCAGACGCAAATAAAATACCAATTTCTGACGGAAATAATAAAATACTCAAAGAAATAAAACTTCCACCTAAAGGAACTATAATAAATCGAGAAAGAATTCCTTTAATAATAGGAGAACCAGACAGCATAAGTGTAAATCTTGATAATGTATACATAAGTGTATGGGGAGAAGCAAACTTCTCCAGACCTGACAACAACATCGAATACAGAAGTAAAAAGATAAATAAAAACATCATATTTCATTCAGAGTATAAGAATGGAAACAACGTTTTAAGAGAGACTGAAAAAATCAAACCAGACATATTAGACCATAGACTAGATATTATAAAAGATAGTCTTAGCGAAAATTCAAAGCCAGTTTTTACCGCCTGGGCAATGAAAGACAATCAAATAATAAACCAACAAATAATACCCCTAAAAAGCAAACAATATTATTTTGGACCAAATGAATCTACTTCGATTACGCAGTACCAGATACAAGTTTATATCATCAACACATAGCTCTTAGACAAAAAATTTTAGGATTAAAAAAGTAACCCTGCAAGAGGGCTGTTTGCCTGATAAAATTCTCTTAATGCAATCATGAGATGATATGTTATAGGAGATGAATTTTTTCCGGACAATAAATGATATCCTTTCTCATAAATAGCTTTTTTTTCAAGCTCATGAATTCTACCAATAAGTTCTATATTTTTTTTTGTATAACAAGAAAACACCATTTCAAAAACTTTGGAAACAAGATTAAATAATTCCATATGTTGTTTATCTAATTTATAATCCATGATGATCTTATTAAGATGATATATTTCCCTTTGACCGTGATTGAGAAGAGTCAAAAATGCCCAAAGCAATTCAGAATGTTTATTTCTAATACTTCTTTTTGAAATAATTCTTCTACAGAAATTATCATACTTCATAATTCTTTCCTCTATTTTTTCTATGTCCTCAAAAAAATATTTTTCATCAATACGATCTTTTGTACAAACAAGTAATTGTTTTATGTTAAATAAAAATTTAAGCAACATATCATCAAACTGATCAGCATTAGGCTCCGTAACAGATTCTATCTCGCAAACATTTTTCTCTTTTCTTAAAACATCAAAGCCTATTAGTCTTGAATTAACAACATCACTCAGAATTTTGAACTGCTTTTCTGAATCAAAATTTACATGTATCCGATCAAACCCTTTACGATAGGAATTCGTTATTAACGTTCTTATGCTACTCTCAGAAATATGAGATAAAGTCAATGAAATTTCAA
Organism: Candidatus Woesearchaeota archaeon; assembly: GCA_021735165.1. Taxonomy (NCBI): domain Archaea; kingdom Nanobdellati; phylum Candidatus Woesearchaeota; species Candidatus Woesearchaeota archaeon. The sequence continues at coordinate 18,007 of JAIPHP010000017.1, read as the reverse complement.
GCTCAGTCTTCTTAGAATTTGCAGATAAAATAAGATCATCTCCAATTTCATCAAAATTTACTTCTGAACCTTTATCAAGCTTGAATTTATCTACCCATTTTTTAGGCAAATAAACAGTATATCCTCCAAGACCCTGTCTAATTATCTTTCTCTTCATCAACAAACATTATGAACTATATTATTTAAAATTTTCTAATTAATATTATTAATATTATTAATATGAATAAAATATTAATAGTAATTAGTCACCACTATTTAATAATAAAAAATACTTGAGAGGTTTAAAATGAACTGGATACAAACATTCGCAAAAACATTATCTATAATAACAAACCAACCAGATACAACTGCACTAGAAGAGAAAAAACTAGAAGCGGAAAAAGATTTCCTGCTAAACAAACAACCAAAACAAGAACAAATAGAAACAAAAATACAAAACTACGAAAACATAATACAAGAACCAGGAAAAAAAGGACTCAAACTCAACAGATTCAACATAAAAACAGGAAACTATCATCTTACAATAGACCAAAACCTAAATCTAGATAATAAAATTCAAGACGACGTACTAATATTCGGAAAAAATAACGTATACAAAAATTTATTTGTAAACATAATAACAACAGGAGATGCAGAAGAAGAAATAACAGGATACATACACACAGGAATAGATACAAAAATAGAAAAAACAAAAATAAAAGTACACGGAGGACATGGAATAAGCAACAAGGCTCCAAAAACTTTCATCGGAGGAGAAATAAGCGAAGAAAACAACTACCACATAGAATCAGTATATTTTAGCCCTGAACCAATACTAGCAAATGGAGAAAAGGCATTCTTCATACTTGGAGCAATACAAATAAACCAAAAAAACTATGTAAGCATAGGCAACAATGACGGAACGTGGAAATCAATATATGGACACATAAACGATCAAAACATAGGAACATACTTAGATACAAAATTTGATTCAAAAGAAAAAGAATTTTCTTTTACAAGTACAACAGCATGGACTAACCCCTCTAAAAATGTTTATTCTTGGAAAGGCATGGAGTTTGTCAGTCAAATACTATCCATACAACCATTCTCTTTCCCATACCTATCAAGCCATACAAAAAAAGGAGACGACATAACATACATAGAAGGAAAAATAACAAAGAACAAAAAAGAATTTGCAATAATGCAAGGCAAAAACTTAGGAATTATAAAAATGGGAATAGGACCTTCATATTCAAAAAATGGCGAAAAAGAAAGCTACGGCATCCTGGGCCACATCTACAAAGACTTCAAAATAACAAATGAAATGAAAGGAGAAATAGACTTAAGATATGACTCAGCAAAAGAAACACTGAACCTTTGGATAAATACAACAATAGAAATGTAAAATAGTGCATTCACCAAAAGAAGTAAAAAAAACAATCAACATAAATAATAGTAAGACGCGACATTTAAATTTTTTAAACAATTATCTTCCATATTACCAAAAAAACAAAAACAAAGCAAAACGTTTAAATACTGAAACAACAAAAATAAATACAAAATGGTGAGAAAAGGACAAACAGGCTCAAATGCCGCCATAGTTATAATAATAATCGTCGTGCTAATGCTTCTATACATATTATTCTTACCTCCAGGAGATAGACAACAACTACTAGAAGGAGGAATACCCACAGGACAAGGCTCCACAACAAATCAAGGAGACGGAACAAGCACAGGAACACTCCAAGAATACCTACTTAGAGAACAAGTTGGAAAAGTATACAAACAAGGAAGAGACGAAAAAGATCTAGAACTTGCAACAACAACAATAGGCACAAAAACAGAAAGCCAAATAGTAAAACAAAAAAGCACAATATACGTAAAAAACTCAATATTTGAAGACATACAAGACAACCTGCAATTCGATGTAGACCCTAACCTAGCAAACAATTTAATACTAAGTTTTAATGTAGATGCAGGAATAGGTACAATAATCATAAAACTAAACGATGAAACAATATTCAGAGGAGACTTAGCATACATGAACTCTCCACCAATAACACTTGACAAACAAATATTAAGAGAGAACAACATAATAACCTTTGAAGTAGAAAGCCCAGGAATAGCATTCTGGAAATACAACCACTACACACTATCAAACATAAAAATAACAGGAGACATAAAAGATACAAGAAAAAGCAAAAACACCCAAACATTCAGCCTAGAAGAATCAGATTATGAAAGAATAGACACAACAAGACTAAGATATCTGCCTGAATGCCAAGAAGAATACATTCGAGACCTAGAAATACAAATAAACGATGAAAAAATATTTGAAGGAATACCAGACTGTAAAGCATACAACTACATATCAATAAATAAAGAAACACTACAACCAGGAACAAACAAAATAGAGTTTGATGTAACAGAAGGAACAATCATGATAGATAGGCCACAACTACAAATAAAATTCAAAAAAGCAGACTATAACACATATTATTTTGAAATACCAGACAAATATTTTGAAGAAAAATCAGAAGAACCAAGATGCGGAGAAATAGACAACATATGTCCAACAGGGTGCTATGAAGATGAAGACAAAGACTGCTGTTTAAGAAGAAGCTCAAACTACTGGTGCGATGTAGACACCGAAAACAACAACGATAGATGCGTAAGTTTTGTAGCAGACTGCGAAAGATGCCAATCAGGATACGAAGACAGATCAGGAAATGCTCCAAACAAATGCATAGATGAATTCGAAAGAGAAGGAGGCTACTGCGGAGACGATAAAGATGGAGAATGCCCGCGAGGATGCTCACCATACTACGATAAAGACTGCTGTTACGAAAACGAAGGATACTACTGGTGTTCCGATGTACCAATACAAGGACTAGAATCTGTATGTGAACAAGACATATCAGAATACGAATGTGACGACTGCCCTAGCGAATACAGAAATGAAAATGGACACAGGCCAAGCTGCCCAGAAATAAACACAATAGAAGATTTAGAAAGAGAATTAAAATCAAACTACGACATAAAACTAGAACTATCATTCCCAAACACAAGAGAAAAAAAAGAAACAGACATATCAATAAATGGATATAAAATAGGAATAAACACATATACTATGAACTACGACCACATAATAGACGAATTTGTAAAACCTGGAACAAATTCAGTAGAAATACAACCAGAAACAGACTTTACAATTACAGAATTAGTCGTAAAACTACTAAATTAATTCTCAAAAGAGGAACAAAATAATGACTAGTGTCTCGGAACTTTTAAGACGAAAAAAAGAAATAGAAAACGAAATAAAATACAACCCCAATCCCAACTTACAACAAGAAATAATAAAAATAAATAATAAAAATCGCTGCTCCGAAGCTATCTCCACCCTGAAGGATGGAGTATTACGCTTCAGTCACCTAGACGCGATTTTTAGATTGCTTGTTATCGCGACCTAAATGCACAGAAACAAAGTTTCTGGCATGCCAAAAATCAAAGATTTTTGTGCAGGTCAGGGTATTAAACCCCTCGCGCTAACGCGCAATAATGAAATAGAAAGACAAAAAGAACAACAGAAGAAAACAACTATCAAAAAATGCCAAAAGAAACAAAAATAACGAACGAAGAACCCCAACTGGATTCATTCATACTGCTGGCACTAATAGTGCATTTAACAGACTTAATATTTACAGGGTTCACAATACAACCACAAACAATAATCCTAAGAACAGTATTATACATAGGATTAGCATTCCTAGGACACTTCCTCTTAAAACACCAAGACTGGTATCAAACAATAAAAGAGTTCTGGAAACCATTTAGCGTACCAATGATATTCATACCACTAGCATGGGTACTATTCAACCAATTTGAATTCTTCGCAGACAAAGCACCTTATGTATCAGCAGTAGCCTTAGGATTCCCTGTAATAATATACTGGGCACTAGGAAAATCAAAAGACATACCGAAAGAACACAGAGGAATAATGATAAAACTCGCAAATGCATACTATGTGTTCATGTTCTTCATAGTAATAATAAACGTAGCAGGAGTATCACTGTACAGCCTGTCAACAATAGAAGCCATGGGAACCACAGGAATGGACTATAAAATAGGTTGGTACACATTCAAAACATACATAGTAGACCAGATAAAAAATACGATAAACGGCGTGACAACATCATTATCACAAACAACAAACAACCTCCTTAACAACACATTAGGATCTGCATACAAAGGACGCGTAGAAAAAGGAGAAGAAAGAACAGGATTTATAATAGAAAATTTTGAAACAACATCAAGAAAACAAAAAATAGAAAACCTAGACGAAATGACCCTTATAGCAGACATAACCGCGCACAAATTAACAGGAGAAACAAAAGTAGAATTAGAATGCGAATTTGAAAAAACAGGCGGAATAACAGATAACGAAGTCTATAAAGGAAAAATAAGAACCAGTCAAGAACAAGGCGAAAAAATAACTCTAAACTTTGATGAATACACATACTCAAAATCAGTAATATGTGAATTGCAAGACCACGAAAAAACAAGAATAACAGACGGAGCATACAAAGCAACAATAAAAGGAACAACAAATTACGAAACAGAAGCATACGTAGAATACACAATAATCGCTCAAGACGACTTACTAGACTTTGGAACAAAAGAAGAAAGAGACAAAGCAATATCAAACTTAAACATACAACCAATACCAGAAGCAAAATACACAGAAGGACCAATAATACTGGGAATGCTTTCCTCACAAGACAGAAACCCAAAATACGTAAAAAGAACAAAAACAAACTCAATACCTATAGGAATGGACCTAACAACAAGCAGAGAATACGCAAATGCAAGAGTAGGAGAAATAAAAAAAGTAAATGAAATAACATTAGAACTGCCACCAGAATTTGATCTGACATGCTCAACAGGAGAAAGTGCAGGCACAGCAACAAATGACATAACAGGATTCAAAATATTCCGATACAATTTCATAGGAAACCAATATACAAACACAAACATAATCCAACACAGATGCGACGCAATACTAGACGAAAATGGAGTAAACCAACTAATAAGAAAAGAACCAGGCAAACTAGGCGTACAAAAAATGATATTATTTGGAACAGCAGACTTTGAATATGAATTCCAAAGAATAAGCCAATCATTTATAGTGGATGTGATATCATGAAACTAAAAACGCCAACACTAATAATATTAACACTAACACTCCTAATAATAACAGGATGCATAGGACAACCAAACAACAACACATTCAAAAATTACAATACAGGAAAACAAGGAGTAACAATAGAATTCGCAAAAAACATGCCTCCTAAAGAAGTATATAGTGGAGAAGAAATACTACTAGGAATAACAATTGGAAATAAAGGATCGACAGACCTAACGAACGAAACAATGTATGGAATACTAAGAATAAGCAACGGTCAAGACCCATTTCTAACACCAAAAGAAGAATATCAAAGCAACTTCAAACTAAAAGGAAAATCAGAAGAATACCCCTTAGGAGAAGAAGTATTTATAGAACCCCTAAGATACAAAGCGCTGCAACTAAACGAACTTTTACAAACACATGAAGGCGTAAAAATAGAAGCATCAGTATGCTACCCCTACAAAACAAAACTAACACAAAGCGTATGCATAGACGCAGACAAAGAACAAGCAGACTTTGACCCAATATGCAGAAATCAACAAAAATACACATACTCAAATGGACAAGGAGCACCTATAGCAATAAAAGAAATAGAATCACAAATGATAAAATTGACAAAAGAAGAAATAGAACAAGGAACATACACAATAATAAATAACATAATACAAGGAAGCGACATAACAACGCAAGGAACAACAATAACAAATAGAGAATTCGGACTAAAACCAAGATACACAATAACCATAGAAAATACTAAAATAAACGGACACCCCTTCTTAATAAATGACGCAGAAACACAATCCAAAAAAATAAGTGGAGACTACTGCAACATGGGACAAGAAACAAACATAAACGAAGTATATATAACGGCAAAACTAGGCAACTATGACCTAAACTGCCAAAACAACATAATAAAAATAGGACAAAAAAATCAAATTATTTGTACACTAAAAGAAGAAGACATAACAAAAATAAACAGAAATTACCTAACACTTCTAAACATAGAAATCCAATACAATTATCAAGAAACAACAACTACAGAACTAGACATAAAAAGAATAGTAGAATAAATCCAACAATAAACCCCAAAAAAAACAGCAACATTTAAATACAGAAAAAGCAGGAATTCAATAATATGACATACAAAAAAGAAGTAATAATAAGCATAGTCCTAATAATTCTACTTACAATAACAGGATGCTCCGGAATAATGGGCAATGTTAACAAAAAATGCAGCGTAGGAGACGCATGCACATACTATTCAGGAACGCAAGGCATAGAAATGATGCCAGAAAGAAACCCAAGAATTATGTATTACCGAAGCGAAGACAGATACGAACAAGATGGAAATGAAGCAATATTGTCAATGAGACTTGAAAACAGAGGAGCATCAGACTCATACGGAGCACTATTCCTATCAGGATTTGACCCAGGACTTACACAAATGTTCCTATTACAAGATGATGGAAACGAAAGACTTCTAGAACCTGGAAGCACAAATGATTGCTACTTTGATTTAGTACCAAGACCGGGATTGACATTAAATCCAGCATCCTGGGCAAGCAGCATAGTAGGTTCTTTTGCATGCACAGGAATACAAGGAAGCACAACAGGAGATAACTGGAGACTAAGAGGAAACATAGGTCAAGCATACGAACAACTAGGAAACCTATTTGGCTGGTCAAACACACCTGCGATAATAGAAGCAGTATCAGATGTAAATTTTGACGTATCAGGATCCTCAGGCATAGATAGTTTTACAATAGGCTTTGATTCAAATTATTTCGACTTGTTTGTACACGGAAAACAACTAATTCTTCTGCTAGAAGGAATAGATTTCGAACAATACCTAGGAGCGGAATTCAGACTAAAAGGAGAAAATCCTGAAACAAGAGCAGGAGACATAGATGTAAAAACATTCATAATAAAACATACAGGCAACTGGCCAGCAGGACAAGACTACTACGATATACCCTACCAATGGAAACTATGCTACGGATACACAACATTTGTAAGCCCAATGGTTTGCGTAGACCCAGACCCATTTAGTGATGAAGATAAAATATGCAGAGCAGAAACAATAACGTGGGGAGGAAGCCAAGGAGCACCAATAGCAGTAACAAGACTAGAACAAACAAATACCGGAAAAGGCTTATTACTTGACTTTACAATAAGAAACGTGGGAAGAGGAAGAGTGTGGGACGTAGGATACCTGGCAGGATGCTCACCCTACTACCCAGAAACTGTAAGAAGCACAATGCATGATAAAGTATACATAGGACCAAGCCTGATAGGAAACGAAATGTTAGACTGCACACCTAAAGTAGTAAGACTAGACCCAAATACAAAAGAGGGAAGATTCACATGCACATTTGATCTAGACTCAGGAATAAACGGATACGATATAGGAAGCGCATACTCCACACCAGTAAAAATGGAATTATGGTATGGATACGAAGAAAATTTAAGAGATCAAATTACTATAAGAAGAGTAAGCTAGGAGGTAAAAATAAAATGAAAAAAATATCAATAATAACTCTAATTGTTGCAATGCTAATAATAACAGCGTGTAGCGGAGGAAATAACCAAACAGAAATATCAACAACGTACATCGGTGGAAGCGAAGGAATAAAATTAGAATTTGCACCAGATGCACCCCCTGCACAAACAGCAGACAACCAACAACAAAGTTTTGACATAGCAGTCCAACTAACAAACAAAGGAGAAGCGGATGTAGAACCTGAAGATGCACTTGTAACAATAAAAGGATTTTTACCAGAAGCGTTCGGAAAATCAAAAGCAGACTTAGAAATAAATCCTGAAGAAAAAATGGAAAGAAGAATAAGAACGCCAGAAGGAAGCATAATAGAACCTCCATACGTAGAAGCAATCGTTGAAAACTTAGAATACCAAAGTAGCGAACCAGGAAACATACAACTCCCGATAAGAGCAGAATTATGTTATTTGTATGAAACAAACATAGCAACAAAATTATGTATAAAAGAAGACATGCTAAAACAAGAAGAGGACGACATATGTAAAATAAATGATAACAGAGCATTCTCAAGCAGCGGAGCACCAGTACAAGTGACAAAAGTAAGCCAATCAGGAGCAGGCAGAGAAAAAACAAGATTCACATTTACAGTTGCAAACGTAAATACAGGAAAAGTATACAGAGATCACACAAGTTGTGCACCTAGCTCAACAGACGATAACAAAGTATTTGTAGAAATAGTCAACTTAGAAGGCGCAGACGTAACTTGCACCGGATTACAAGGAGGAAGTGAAAGTACAGGATACATAACATTAACAGGAGGAACTCCAAGAGATGTAACATGTACCGCAACATTTGCAGAGGACCAAAGAACAGATAGGCTACAAAACTTTGGAATAAGACTAATGTATAACTACAAAGAATACATAGAACAAAACATAGAAATAGTATACACTCCTGAAGACGGAGAATAAGTCTTCTAGTTTTTTTTCTTTTTTAATATTATTTAATTCTTTGTTAGTTATTTTCAAATAGGCATAAAAACATATGAAAAAAACAATGTTTAAATATAACATCACATTTACCATTCAAAAATGAATATATCTTTAGAACAATTTAAAAATCCATTATATGACGCGATGAAAGTAGTTCAAAGACAAATACACAGAGAATCATCAAGTGGACAAGTTTCTACATCCATAGAAACAGGCATTGAAGGGATCACATTAACAGAAAACTACAGAGAAATAGGATTCACCTATTTACCTAAAGACGGAACACTTTATTTGAATTTTTTAGATAAAAATCTAAACAGAAATGTAAGAATTTACAATGGAAAAATCAAAACAATAGAAGAATTTGAAAAAAGACTAAAAAATGTTGATAGAAAAATAAAAGAATACAGATCAAAAAACTAGTTCTTGATATTAGAGACACATCACCTTTCAACAAAGAGAAATATGAAGAAAAATACTGAAGAACACAAAATAATGAAAATCCCTGCTTCGAGACTGCTAAGAAACTAAAAGTTTCTTGCACACAAAAATCAAAAATGATTTCTTCGCGAAACTCCGCTCAATAAAATAAATGTCTGAATCAAATTATTCTCCATAAAATTTATAAATATTATAATAATTATAATTAATATGACGAATACCACTATTGCAATATCAAAGGAAACAAAAGCAAAACTTCAAGAATTTAGCACAAAAGGAGAAAAATACGACGACGTAATTAACAGACTATATGAAAGCGCCAAAGAAAGACTTCTTCACGACATCTTAATGAGCGAAGAAGGAACAGTGACAATAGAAGAAGCAATGACTGAAGCAAGAAAAAAATGGTCAAAATAATAATCACGGAATCACTTAAGAAAGAGATTCATAAGAAGTTCAAATCAGAAACAAATAAAATATTTGCTTTGATATATACGTTAAAAGAAACCCCAAAAAAAGGAAAGTTTCTAAGTCTTATAGGAGATATAGTTCTAAAAGAAATAAAATACAAAAAATTCAGATTCTATTTCATAACAGATAACCACAAAATAAAATTTCTTAAAGTAGAAGAACTTCAGGATTTAGTAATAAAATTCATAAGAATGTCAGACAAGAAATCACAAGACAAAGTCATAGAAGAAATCAAAGATATATTAAAACTGAAAAAAGAATAATGAAAATCGCTGCTCCGAGTCTGCTAAGAAACTAAAAGTTTCTTGCACAACAAAAATGAACGAACATTTTTTGTGCAATAAAAAAAAAATTTTATTCGCATGCCTAAAATCAAAGATTTTTGTGCAGGTCAGGGTACGACAAAAGCAAAGCTTTTGTGTACAATAAATGCAAAGCATTTATTTGTATTAAACCCCTTGCGCTAGCGCGCAATAACAAACAATTTTAGAACTGTAACGCGAACTAAAAAAGTTAAAAATGATGTTTCTAAAATATATTTTCATCCCACATAATATTTATATCTAAACAACAAGATTAATAGAAAGATGGGCTCAGCATACGATGTTTCAGGAATGAGCAGACAATTAAAAGAAATAGATATAAAACAAAAAGAAAAATATCTAAGAGAGAACACACACCTAAAAAGAACACCAACTAACAGATTAAATGCGTATGATACTCCTGGAATAAGAAGATCTCTAGAACAAGTTAAATATAACACAATAGAAAAAGAAGTAAGACTGTACAGAAACAGAAGACAATAACAAATGTTCAAAGAAATTCTATTTATTTAGAATTCAATAATATAAAATTAGCAAGAAGTGCTTGTAATTGTATGAATTCATCAGCACCTTCAATCATTCTGAACTCTGCTTCCCCGCATTTCTTTATCATTTCAAGCTTAATATTATTATTTGCGGTTATTCCCCATACTTCTTGTTGTATTTGCTTAACAACATCAATTCCACTAAGACCTTGTTTTAACATCGTATCTAAAAGCTTCTTTTTTGCATCTTCAAAGACTCCTTTAACGCAATCTGCCAGAACTTCTCTAATTTCTTTAGGTTCTGCAAAACTTGCAACATCATAAATAAGTTTTTCCGTAATTTCTTTTTGAATTGCAGCACTGGATTGCATGAGGTTTTCTAATCGCCTAACATCTCCTCCTGAAACATAAAAAAGAGCTTCTTTTCCTTTATCATCAATTTTAAGATTTTCTGCTTTTGCAACTATTTCAACTATTTCAAAAATTTCTTCTTTACTTAAAGGCTTGAATTTAAATACAGTACATCTTGATTGAATAGGATCAATTATTTTTGAAGAATAATTACATGAAAGTATAAATCTGGTTGTCTGTGTATAATTCTCCATAGTTCTTCTAAGTGCTTGTTGAGCCTCTTTTGTTAGAGCGTCTGATTCATCTAAATAAATTATTTTGAAAGGAACATCCCCTATGCTTCTTGTTCTTGCAAAATCTTTTACTTTTTGACGAACTACATCAATTCCCCTTTCGTCTGATGCATTTAATTCTAAGAAGTTTTCTCTCCAGGCATCACCAAACATTTGCCTTACAATAACTAATGCGAGTGTTGTTTTACCTACGCCTGCAGGTCCTGAAAATAACAAGTGAGGCATGTTTTTTGTTTCTACGAATGCTTTCACTCTGTTTACTATTTCCTTTTGACCTTTTACTTCTAAAAAGTTTTTTGGTCTAAATTTTTCCGTCCAAATAGCGCTTAATCCTGAATTATCTTGACCCATCATATTAAGACAAATGAATTAAGAATGTTTTATAATAGTTGTGCTAAAAAATTATTTACAATATGGAAGTTTTATATGATAAAAAATAAATACTACTAAACATAAAACAAATAAGTGGAGGAAATTATTATGAATAAATACAAAAAAGCAATAATAGAACTTCTAAACCAAGCAGATATCAAAATCAACGGGTCAAGACCCGAAGATATACAAGTGCACGACGAAAGATTATACAAAAGAGTCCTATCGGGAGGATCGCTCGCATTAGGAGAATCATACATGGACGGATGGTGGACCTGCAAAAGCTTAGAAAAATTATTCGAAAAAATAATTAGAGCAAGACTGGATGCAAAAGCAATCGGACTAAAAAACATAATAGGCCCCTATCTTGCAGCAAAACTTCTCAACAAGCAAAAAACAAAAGCATACCACATAGGAGAATGGCATTACGACACAGGAAATGATTTGTACAAAGCAATGCTTGACAAATACATGAATTATTCATGTGGATACTGGAAAAAAGCAAAAACGCTTGACCAAGCACAACTTGACAAAATGGATTTAATTTGCAAGAAACTCAAGCTAAAAAAAGGAATGACCTTACTTGACATCGGATGCGGATGGGGCGGCTTATTAAAATACGCAGCACAAAAATACGGAGTAAAAGGGCATGGAGTGACTGTTTCCAAAGAACAAGCAAAACTTGCAAGAGAAAACTGCAAAGGACTACCCATAACAATAGAAGTAATAGATTACAGAAAACTCGACAAAAAATTCGACAGAATAGTCTCCATTGGGATGATTGAACACGTAGGACCAAAGAACTACAAAGAATACTTCAAAACAGCAAACAAATGCATGAGAGATGATGGAATATTTTTATTGCACACAATAGGAAGCAAGGAATCGAACACAGGACCGGGAGATCCATGGATTCATAAGTATATATTTCCAGACGGAAAACTTCCATCTGTAAAACAATTAGCACAAGCATCAGAACCATATTTTATGATAGAAGACCTGCACAACTTCGGAATATACTATTCGTACACACTAGACTCGTGGTTTAAAAACTTCAAATCTGCATGGCCGAAACTAAAACACAAATATGATGAGAGATTCTACAAAATGTGGGAATACTACCTTAGAATGTTTGTCGGGACATTTAAGGCAAGACACAACCAATTATGGCAGATTGTTCTCAGCAAGAACGGTGTTGAAGGCGGATACGAAAGTGTGAGATGAACTTATTTAAGATCAAAATACACATCGACAATTCCGCTTCTTACATCTGTCGAAAAGTTTCCACCAGTAACCAATTTCTTTTCTTTTAATTTACTTTCAAGCAAAACATTTAGTGTATCATAACTAAATTTTTTTTCGGCAAGTTCCAAATTTTTTATTGCACTTGAATCAACTACATTTCTTTCCCTTGACAAGTTATAAAGATCTTGGGCATCATAAAACTCATTAGCAAGTTTATCATACATTTCTTTTTTAACATCGCAAATCCTATTCATGTCCTTCACGTGCAATATGCTATAACCATCATGCCAAATCCCTGCATTAATTTGAGGATTGCCATTTTCATCTTGATTAAAATAATTCGCAGACACAAAAAATTTATCATAATCTCTTTTATGTGATAAATCAATGTCTCCAGCAACATAACCAGTCACAAAGATTCCCAAAGCAATTGCGGCGTTTTTTACCCAATTCATATTTTCACCTCTTGTTTTTACTTAATAATAGTAAAATTTTCAAAGAAATATTTAAATATCACCTCCCACCATGTGGTAAGTAATGAATAATTATGAAACGCTAATAGAAGGTGCTGGTCTTACAAGAAACGAAGCAATAATATACACAACACTTCTAAAAATAGGAAAAAGCAAAACGGGAGAAATAGTAAGAGAAGCAAAAATCTCAGGCGGAAAAATCTACGAAACTCTATACAAATTAGCAGATAAAGGTCTTGTAAAAACAGTCATAGAAAACAATGTAAAATACTTCATCGCAAACAACCCGGAAACAATTCTTACATATATGAAAGAGAAAGAATTTGAATTAAGAAAAAAAGAAAAAGAATTAAAAGAAATACTTCCTGAACTAAAAAAAATACAAAAAATGGACGAGAAGCTCCAAACGGTATCATTAATAATAGGAATTAAAGGAGTGCAGCCATTGATGAACGAACTACTTGAAGGCGCGGATAAAATATTAATCATGGGGGTACGTTCTGGAAAAAATAACATATTCAATAATTTCTGGAAAAAATGGCATAAAGAAAGAGTAAGTAAAAAAATAGATGCAAAAATGATTTTTTCAGACAAAGGATCAGAATACTGGAAATTCTACAAAAGATTGAAGCATACAGAAGTAAAAGAAATAACATATCTATCTCCTAGCGCAACAACAATAATAGACGATAATGTATTAATATCAAATTACGATAAAGAACTCACAATGATACACATAAAATCAGAAGCAATAGCAAGAAGCTTCGAAGGATTCTTTCAACAAATGTGGAAAATGAGCCCATAAAAATTTCTATAAACAATAATACATAAAAATTATTCCGACATAAAAGCTTTTTTGAAGAAATCTAATAAATCCACATGAGACTTGAATACTTTATCAGCATCTTTAAGTTCGGACTCATTCAAATATGTCATCAAACCAAATACACTCGCGCCAACTGCTTTACCAGCAATTATTCCTGCTGGAGAATCTTCGATGATTATTACATCTTTAGTATTTAAATTAAGTTTTTCAAGAGTTTTCTCGTAACACTCAGGATCTGGTTTGGATGAAGAAAAATCTTCTCCTGTGACTATAGTTTCAAAATATTTCTCTATCTTGTTATGCTTTAAAACACTTTCAACTAGTTGATTTTCAGAACCTGTACAAAGTGCAATCGTAAAATTTGATTTTTTTAGAAACTTTAACAAATCTACTAATCCTTCAATTAAAATGTATTTTTCTTGCTGTTCTTTGTGAAGCTTTGATCTTTCAAGATATATTTGATTGATTTCCTTTTCTGTAATTTCTGGAAATATTTCCTGAAGAAAATGCCGTGTCTTTTTACCTATTAATGATTTCAAAGTCAAATCCTTAGTTGAGAATCCTTTTTCAACCAGAACATTTGATAAATGCTCAAATTTAACAGCTTCCGTATCAACAACTACGCCATCAAAATCAAAGATTATTGCTTTAATCATATTAGAAAAAGAGCATACAAATATATAAATTTTTACTTAAAGTGCATTATGTAATCAATATCTACTACGCAAACAGCGTCAGCTAACGCCTTAGTTGGTTCTATGAGGTTCTTATAAGCAGGTTTCATCTTCTCAAATAATGTCATTGCTTCTTCTTTCGTATATCCTCTTTTTTTGACGTCTCTTTTAATTCTGCTTTTAATCTGCGTCTCTTCTAAAGCATCCATAAAGATTGTGAAGTCGTATAAATCTTTTAGTTGCGGATACAATGTTGTAACGCCCTCTACAACGATAAGTTTCTTCGGTTTAACTATTTCATCGACAAGTATTTCTCCATTAGAATGATTATATCTGGGTTTATATATGGTTTGACCATCTTTTAACATAGATAGATGTGTTCTTGCAAGTTCTAACTTATTTGCCTTCAGATCATAACCGACAATATTCTTTAATTTTCTTTCTTCTCTTGAAATTAGATAATCATCTAAATCTATAGTGATACTATTTTCCTTGCCAAAATAAGTTACAAGATTGTTTGCAAATGTGGTTTTACCAGCACCTCCCGCACCCGTTATACCGACCAAATATATTTTCTTTATTACTTCAGAAAGATTATCCTTCACTAGGTTAAAAGCCGCGGCGTTTTTCGTGTCAGGAATATCATTAGATGGCTTCATAAATATTTACAAAGAACCGACTTTTATATATTTTACCATTAACGAGTAAAAATTTATTTTTCGAACTTGTCAAAGAAGACTTTTTGTATGTGTTCTTCTATTTCTTTCTTCGTTTTCTCTTTAATATTCTTGTGTTTGGCACATCCATAAAGTTTTGTTAGTTCTTTTTTAACATACATCAATTTTTGTTTCTCTACTGCTGTTCTCCATGCATCTCTAACAAACTCCTGCATATTGTTAAAACCTAGCTCGGTTACCAACATATTTGTTTCTTCTATGAGCTCATTTGAAACCCTTATACTTACCAGTTTATTTACCATACACATAGTTTATCACCCCAAATATTTAAATGTTATCTTTTGATGTCATATAATGTCATAACTCTCTAGGTTTTTTTATGATAATATCAGTAAAGCAAACAAAATCTTTAACATTTTTAGTGACCAAATAATCGACATTTTCTCTCTTAGCAAGCAATTTATGAAGTGCATCATTCCTGTGTGTTTCGTAATTCTCAGCAAGTTTTTTTGCATCTTCGACTTCTTTTTGAGAATATTTGCAGATGCGTATTTTATTGGCATTTTTTAACAAGGAAATAAAAATCTGTGCTTCTCTTAAATATTTCTGAAACTTCAACTCCTCAAGAACAAGATCGGAAATTATGGCAAAATACATACAATCGACAGCACGCATAATTAATTCATAAGCAGATGAATCTCGCCCCAACAAAAAATCTATTATTACACAAGTATCCAAATAAATTCTTTTATTCATAGAAACACAAAAAGATAAATTATTAATTAATATGCTTAAGGCATTTTCGGAAATTGTCCGTTAAGAATTCAATTATTTTTATTCAGCATTAATTCAGGCTTACCAATGTTCAATTCTTTTCCAACAACAAGATTTAACGATTTGACAAATTCAAATATTCTTTTTCTTTCTTTTTCCACATCTGCATCTTCTTTTGCATTTAATATCTCCACTTCCAAGAATAATCCAAGATCTTTCACATCTTCAACAACAAGTTCAAAATCATCTTTTACAAAAATGTGCTTTGTATTATCAACAGTTATAAGTGGTTTCATGCCCATACTTTCGACAATTTTTTTGGCTGTTTCAAAATCGGACACTTCCGTTTCATATTCGTCTGAATGAGACCACAGACCATTTTCCTTAACATAATCGTGCTTGAAAGTAAAATATGTTTTGTCTCCTTTTTTTCTTATTCTAAACCAGTTTAGTATTTCTCCTTTTTCATTTGGCTTGAATTTTTCATCTTCAGGAAAATAATAGTAATAATCTATTGTTCTCTTAATACCTTTATCCTCTAATTCTTTCAACTTCTCAAAAGCAGAATCCTTTGATTCTTCCAATCTGAATAATATTTCGATTTCTTTCATTTTAACCGGCCCAAATATTTTTTTATTAGATATTCAACCATTTCCTTAATCTCTTCTAGTGCTGCTTTAGTAATATTTTTTGAAACTGGTTTTCCATAGTAGTTTATTCCATTTCGCAGCTTGCGTAATCTGTCAAAGCGATTTGCAAAGCTAATCTCTCCTTTTTCTAACAAGAAATCCACATATGCTTCATGAGAGTAAACCCTGTAGCCTTCTTTTAATGCCATCGCTTCTAAGACTTGTCTTAAGGATTCATATGCTTGGCTCAGAATTATTGATGTAGTTTCTTCTGTCAATTCTATTTTTTCAACAATTTTCAAATGATTCTTTGACATCTTTATAAGAGAAGAAACTTTTTGCATATCAGGAGTTCCTTTAACGACTTTCTTATTTTTCAGATAATCTTTAAATGACACTATTTTACCTCTGCAAAGCCACTTAACACGATTCCATTCACTATGTTGTTAAATAATTCCTTGTTTAGTTTTTTGAACTCGGCTTTGTTGAAGATAAAAGTTTGGATTTCTTTATTTAGTTTCTTCTCAAATTTTCGCAAATCTGCTGATTTTTTATCATCTGTAATTATTGCAATGTCAATATCGCTGTTTTCGTGGAACTCTCCTTTGGCTGTTGAGCCAAACAAGATTATTGCTGGGTAAGAATAATATTCCTCCAAATGTTTTATTAGTCCTGAACTAATTATTTCTTCGATTATGTAAAAAACTTTCCTGTTTTTTGCTTTTTGATTATTTTCATAGAAAACTTGTTTCTTGTCTTCTTTCTCCGTCTTTATAATATTACTTTTTTCCAAAGTGTTTACAGTCGTTATAATTGTATTCGGGTGTAGGCTTGTGTTTCTGGCAAGTTCTCTTATGTGTTGCGGCTCTTTTCTTAACAATTCTTTTAGAATGATTTCTTCATTATTCATAATAACTGTACAAATAGTTGTATATTTAAATATTATGCACAAATATTTGTACAATTGTACAAATAATTATACATCACTTCTTAGCCATGCCCCGAAGGAGTTCAAAGTATTTCTTATAGGACTTTGCAACGCCAGCATCATGCATTAAAAAGCCATAGGGATTTTCAGTAAAGACATTTATTGCAACACAATCTCCGACAATAACAGTTTCCTGAAATGCTGGAAAATCTGTTAAAAATGAAATTACCAACGAGGAACTATTAAAAGAATGTGAAGAAATAATGAAAATCGCTGCTCCGAGTCTATCTCCGCCCTAAAGGACGGAGTATTACGACTCAGTCGCTTATCGCGATTTTCAGATTGCGTGCTATCGACCTAAAGGTCGGGGTATTAAACCCCCTTCGCTAGCG
>JAIPHP010000016.1 GCA_021735165.1 Candidatus Woesearchaeota archaeon | reverse complement strand
TTGCTGGGTTTAAGCAGTATGCTGTTGAGTTAGGTTTGGATGTTGAGCAGTTTAATAGTTGTTTGGATTCTGGTGAGTATGCGCAGAAGGTTAAGGATGATATGGCGGAAGGTCAGGCTAATGGTATTAAAGGAACTCCAGGGTTTATAATAAATGGAGAACTTATAAGCGGAGCACAACCATACGCAGTATTTGAACAAGCAATAAATACAGCACTAGAAAACTAAAAAATAACTTTTAATTTTTTTATTAATTTTTTTTTATTAAATATTGTTTATTGTTAGAAGCATATTCTGGTGAGTAATTTTTATCAATAACTGGGTAATTTTTCAAATCATTATTAGGCCTCTTTAAATCTTTCAATCGCTCACTTTCCCAAACATTATGTCTTAATTGATTATACTCTGCAACTCTCTTCAAATATTCAAACTTAGCACTATTTGGTTCATTGAAAGGAAGAGGAATATCCTTAAATCTAAGAGTTTGCTCACGTGAGGTGAGAAGAACTTCCTTTTCCAATTCTAAAACATTGTCATCTGAATAAACAACAATTCTGTCTGGCAAATCATCAACAAAACCACCCCTAAAAATATCTGTTTCGCCAATTTTATGTTCAACAACAACCTTTGCGTCATTAGCAAAATAAATCATCTCATTTTTTAAAAAATTAAGTCCATAAAAGGGTTTATCAAAATCAACATTATTAAACCATTCAAAAACATTTTGCATAAAAACTTTATTGCTATAAGTTCCAAAACCAATAGATTCATCAAAAGAAAACTTATCTCCTAAAGACTGCAAGTAAAAAAATCCTCCAAAAAAAGCAGCGCACGCAGTTAAATTAGCCCATTGCAAAAATCCACTTGTTTTTTTCTTAGAAAAAATTTCGTTTGCTTGTTTTTCTTCAAAATCTTTCATATTTTTTTTAGTTCAAAATAACTACTATATAAATATTTCCACTGACGAGTGGTTAGAAATCTACTAAACTTTTTTGATCCTTATTAAAACGCTCCAATCTCTTAGGGGGATTGACTGCACAAAAACTAAATCCCCACTTTTCAAGCATTTCCTTAGCATTAGGAGCAATCTCAGGAGCAGCAATAACACCCTTAACACAATCGCTTTTAATGCCCTTAAGTTCAACAATTTTCTCAACATACCTTCTTAGCTGTTGAATAGCACTTAAACCTGCAGTATACCTCTTACATTCAACAACAACTAAATTACCCTTATTATCATGACCAAATACATCAATAAAACCAAATTTAGTATGTTCCTCTCTAGACAAAGGCTTAAAATCTCTTCCAATTAAATCAGGATGTTCCTTAATCATATCACTCATATCTTTCTCACTACCAACCAAAACAAGCTTCTTACCATCTTCAAGCTTCATATGCTGTAAAGAATACACTCGCAAAATTTCAATATCTAAATAATCTTTAAATTTAGAATTATAAGAACTTAAAACTAAAATACCTTGCTCGTTCTCATCAAAAACAACGCTAGATTCATTTTTCATATAATTAATAGGACTGCTGCCTTCAGGTTGGTGAACTAAAATGCTATTATCTGCTTTAATAACAATCAACCTATCTCCATCTCCTAATTCAGCTTCGGCTCTTCCAGAATACTTAACTTTACACCTACAAAAAAAACTAATAGTTTCATTACCTGCCAAAGCTTTTTCGACATCCAAACGAAATAAATTCAAATCCATAAGAACAAAAAGCAAGAACTCAAACTATAAAAAAGTTTACAAAAAACAACTCTTAACCTCAAACAATAAAAAAGTCCTAAAAACAACATAATCTTTATAAATAAAATGCTATTTCAATACCAAGAGGTATAACGATGGGAAGGATAAAGACAAGACTTGCTAAAGCAATTTCAAATGAACTAATGGAAACACACGGAGAAGAATTCACAAAAAACTTCGATGAAAACAAAACAAAAGTATCCGAAAGAATAACGCAAACAAGCAAAAAACTAAGAAATATAATCGCAGGATACGTGACAAGAATTAAAAAAGCAGAATAGGTAGGTGAAACCAAATGATGACAGAAGACAACTCGATATTTATCGGGAACAAACCTTTTATGAACTACGTAACAAGTGTAGTTGTGCAGTTTACAACAAAAGGCGCAGAAGAAGTAATAATAAAAGCAAGAGGAAAATTCATTGCAAGAGCAGTAGACGTAGCTGAAGTCGCATCAAAAAGATTCTTAAAAGACCAAATCGCAATAAAGGATATAAGAATCAACAGTGAAGAATTCCAAAACAAAGAAGGCAGAGATGTCAGAGTATCCACAATAGAAATCATTCTTCAAAAACAATAAAAACAATTTTTTTTCTAAATTTTTTTATTAAAAATATCATTTAACTTAGATTCCCTCAAATTTTTAGAGAATACGCTCTTATCGGTTTCAAGCTCTTCAGGACTCTCATAACTTAAAAAATGCCAAACTCTTAAAACAAATTCTAAAAAAATAACAAAAACAAAATAATAAACTAAAATGTTTGCATTCTGCAAAGCAGTGCTTGGTAAATCCATCAAAGGAACATACGTAAAATTGCTAGTATTAACAACAAAAGCACCTAATAAAGCAAATGGCAGAAGCTTTGCTAAATCTTTAGCAAGATCCTCGTCATAATAAGCACAAATCCTAATAGCTCCAACAACTGCAATACCTATAAGCATCAACTCATTAGTAACTTCATTAGCCATCAACGTAACAAGAACGCTCAAACCAGCAAACCACACAAAAACAAAAAAAGGAAAAATAATCAAATACTCAAGAACATAAAATAAAACTCTTAAAAACTTCTCCCAAAAATCATGAGTTGCATTATTATACTGATTCAAATCCAAAGGAAAAACATCTTTTCTAGCAACAAACCTATAAAAACGAAAAATAAAAACACTATAAATGACAACACCGAAAATAAATATGGCAATTTCCTTCCAATAAGACCATCCCACCTCAAAACTAAAACCCATAAACTCTAACTAATAAACAGCGTTTATAAATTTAACCAAAAAATTCCTTAAAAATATTGCTCAAAAAACGCATAATTTGTCAAAAAAGCATCATTAAAAACTAAAAATCTCCGTTGAAACCCAAAACAAAACTAATCATTAGAAACCTTTAAATAAAAATCAATGAATTCTAACAACTAAAATGTCAAACAAAAAAATAAACCTAAAATTTCCAGACGGTTCAACGAAACAATACGCATCTGGAACAACAGGACTGCAAATAGCCCAAGAAATAAGCGAATTCTTAGGTAGAAACGCACTAGGAATTCTAGTAGATGGAAAAATCCTAGACTTGACAACCAGTTTGACAACAGATGTGGAAGAATTTAAAATTCTAACATTTAAAGACGAAGAAGGAAAAGAAATATTCAGGCACTCATCAGCACACCTATTAGCCCAAGCAATATTAAGACTATTTCCGGAAGCACAACTAACAATAGGGCCTGTAGTAGAAGAAGGATTTTACTACGATATAGATCATCCGCCATTTAAAGAAGAAGATCTAACAAAAATAGAAGAAGAAATGAAAAAAATAGTCAAAGAAAAAATAGACGTAAAAAGACACGAAGTAACATATGAAGAAGCAAAAAAAATATTTTCAAACAACAAATACAAAATAGAACTTCTCGAAGAATTTGAAAAAGAAAACCCAAAAGAAAAAGTCTCCTACTATGAACAAGGAGAATTCAAAGACCTATGCAGAGGACCTCACGTTCCAAATACAGGAATGCTAAAAGCAATTAAATTAACTAAAATAGCAGGAGCATACTGGAGAGCAGATGCAAAAAACAAACAACTACAAAGAATCTACGGAATAAGCTTCCCAGATAAAAAAGAACTAAATGAATACCTTAAAAAAATTGAAGAAGCAGAAAAAAGGGATCACAGAAAAATAGGCAGAGAACTAGATCTATATTCATTTCACACAGAAGCACCAGGAATGCCTTTCTTCCACGACAAAGGAACATATATTTGGAATAAACTAGTAACTTTTATGACAGAATTATTACAAGAAAGAGATTATGAAATGGTAAAAACTCCAATAATATTAAATCAAAACTTGTGGAAACAATCGGGGCACTGGGAACACTATAAAGATAATATGTATACAACAAAAATAGATTCTCAAGATTTCGGAGTAAAACCAATGAACTGCCCAGGACATTTAATAGTTTATAAAAACAAAAGATACTCCTACAGGGAGTTACCTTTAAAAATGGGAGAATTTGGTCTAGTACACAGACACGAACTTTCAGGAGTTCTTTCAGGACTGTTTAGAGTAAGATGTTTTACTCAAGATGATGCGCACATATTTTGCACAAAAGAACAAATGAAAGAAGAAGTAAAAAAACTTCTAGAACTAATAGATGTTGTGTATAAAACATTTGGTTTTGAATACCAAATGGAATTAAGCACAAAACCAGAAAAAGCAATGGGAGACCCGCAGCTTTGGACACTAGCAGAAGACACACTAAAAGAAACGCTTCTGGAAATGAAAGCAGACTACAAACTAAATGAAGGCGATGGAGCGTTCTATGGTCCAAAAATAGACTTTCACTTAAAAGATGCAATCGGTAGAACATGGCAATGCGGAACAATACAACTAGACTTTCAAATGCCAGAAAATTTCGACTTAACATACGAAAGCCAAAATGGTGGAAGGGAAAGAGTCGTGATGATACATAGAGCGATCCTTGGAAGCGTAGAAAGATTTTTAGGAGTACTAGTAGAACACTATGCAGGAAAATTCCCCTTATGGATAAGCCCTGAACAAGTAAGAATACTAACAATTGCTGATAGACACGAAATATACGCTGAAAAAATAAAAGAAGAACTTAAACAACAAGGAATAAGAGTAACCATAGACAACAAACAAGAAACACTAAACAAAAAAGTAAGGAATGCCCAACTAAATCAAGTAAACTATATTTTGGTCGTCGGGGACAAAGAAGCAGAAGAAAAAACAGTCAACATAAGAACAAGAACTGGAGATCTCCACGGAACAAAGAATCTAGAAGACTTCAAAAAACAATTGCTTGAAGAAATAAAAAACAAGCAATAAAACAATTTTTTATCAACATTTTTAAATAAACAATAATTATTCTAATAAAACATGGGCCTATAGTATAGCCTGGATAGTACAACCGGCTTCGGAGAGATTTTTAGAAAATCTCATAAAATGAGCAAGAATAAAGCTTATTTAAAAGATTTGTTTCGCAGAAACCGGTAGACGGGGGTTCGAATCCTCCTGGGCTCATCTCGATTTAACATTAAGAATTTATTTACAAGTACATTTTCCTATAGAAATACATGTTCTTTTGCAAACTCCTTTAAATGAGTTTTTTCTCATAGGCAAATAAACGCCAGTTCTAGTCTCATAATTGATAGTGTTTGAAACATATGCATTATTGCCATAATTATAAGTCATAGTTTTAGCTATTTAAAGTGTTTTAAAAAATTTATGAATCAATTAAACAAGTTACTAAGAAATACTCCAAATATTGTCTCCGACATAATGAATGTTCTTTATGACTTTTCCAGAATCCATAGAATTTATTTCATTCGAAGCATATAAAGTCTTTCCAATCGCTATACATTTATTATTTTTTTCATCTACTATGCTGACCGTATCATTTTTACTTATAGATTCTTCAACTTTAACAATGCCAGGTCTTAAAACATCTGCTCCATTACACAAAAATTTAATAGAGCCCATATCCACAACGACTCTTTTTAAAAAATTATTTTTTAACAACAGCTTAATCGTTGGAACTAATTTTTTTTCAAAATAAAAAAATGCTACTTCATCATTAACTTTAATATATTCAGAGCCTTCTATATCAAGTTTTTGAACGTTATCTTTTTTATTAAACAATTCTAAACTGTATAGTTCAAAAATTTGTTTATTTAACAACTTAATATCGGATTTACTTAATGTTCTTAATTTCATCACTTTAATAAAAAAATAATCACTTATAACATTTTTGGTATTATCCAGACTAATGATTCACAAAACTTATTAATGTAGTTTTCCTTCATAAATATAACCCAACAACAAGCATCGGTCCGAGGAAATATTTCCTCGGGCACTATTTTTATGATGCTTTCTCATTTCCTAAAACCTCTTAATAAGAGAAACAAAATCTTAAAAAAAGCATAATCTGATTTTTTTTATGACTGGCGCTCAAAAATGAAAACAAAATTTTAGAACAAATTCAAATTCTTAAAAAAATTTATAAAGTTTTGTTTAACTCAAACACTTATGAAATCTCACACAGCATATTTAGAATTTAACACTAGAAAAACACAAGAATTTATTTTAATAACTGACTTTGTAGCTCAAGAAATAAAAAAATCTGAAATACGGGAAGGCCTTGTCCTAATAAACCCGATGCATATAACTTCGGCAGTATATGTTAATGATGCTGAATCTGGATTAATACAGGATTTTCAAGAATGGCTTGAAAAGCTAGCGCCTTCAAGTCTAAACTATAAACATCACCTGACTGGAGAAGACAACGCTGATGCACACCTAAAAAGACAATTAATGGGTCATCAAGTGACAATGGCAATAACAAAGGGAAAATTAGACTTAGGACCTTGGGAACAAATTTACTACGCAGAATTTGACGGACAAAGAAGAAAAAAAGTTCTAATAAAAATAATAGGAGAATAAAACTTGAAAATACAAATAAAAAAATTGACCAACGAAGCAATAATACCCAGATATGTAAGAGAAAACGATGCCGCAATGGATATACATAGCATAGAAAGTTACATTCTAAAACCTGGAGAAAGAAAAGCATTCAAAACAGGAATATCAATAGCTTTTCCCCCAGGCAATGTCATAGTTGTAAAAGACAGATCTGGTCTTGCAGCCAAATATGGCATAACAACGCTTGCAGGAGTCATAGACTCAGATTACAGAGGGGAATACTTGGTTGTGTTACTAAATACTTCTGAAGAAACAATTAAAATTGAGAAAGGAGAAAGAATAGCACAACTATTGATGCTTCCAATAGTGCGCCCTGAAATTGAAGAAGTAAAAGAATTAACAGCTTCTAAAAGAGGGGAAAGCGGTTTTGGCAGTAGTGGAAAATTTTAATCAAAGTACGCAATCATATTTCTTTTTTTGTTTATTACTATAAGGAAATTTTTTGCAAACATCAGGTCTTGTTTCATGCACTATACAACCAAAACCTTGTTTTAAAAAAATACAATCTTGACTTTTAGGTTTATGAATCAAAAAAGCAGAATTGTCAACCCAACGTTCAACACAAAGAATTATATCATATCTTTGTTGTTTTTTCCATCGTTTAATATCCGAACTTTTTACTCGGACAAGAGTTCCTCTACAACAATTATGACAATTGCCACAAGGATTATGGTTCACTAAGATTAGAATTATTTTCAAGATTTAAATCTTTCCAATTTAACTTTTTGTGTCATTAATTTTCAGCTTAACTTTTTTTAAGAGCATTCATATCAAAATTTTAATCATCAAATTCTATTTCTCCATCAAGATAGACTCCTTTTCTAAGCTTTACAGGTCTCCAGTTATCCTCAATAAGCTCAGCATTAAGCCAATTTGCTAATTCCTCAGGATTGCCTATGGTTGCACTAAGACCTATTATTTGAATATTTTTTAGTTTCTGTTTTAGAATGGTTATTATTATTTCAAGAGTAGGACCTCGGCTTACATCATTTAGCAAATGAATCTCATCAATCACAACAGTCTTTAATCGTTCAATCCACTGCGCTTTATGTCTTAGTAAAGAATCGAACTTTTCACTTGTCGTTACTATTATATCGTTTTGACCTAAATAAGTATCTGCAGAATCAAGATCTCCTGAGCTAACACCTATTTTTAAATTAGGATAATCTTGTTTGAATTGCTTATATTTCTCAGATGCTAAAGCTTTCAAAGGAACAATATAGGCTGCTTTTCCTTTATCGTGAAGAACGGCGTTTAAGAAAGCAAACTCTGCAACTAAAGTCTTTCCAGAAGCAGTAGGCGTACATACAAGCAAGTTCTTATCTTCAAACAAGCCAGCACTAATGCTTTTATGCTGGGAGGGTCTAAGTTCTTCAAAACCTTTTTGTTCTAATAATTCATAAACCCTTTGAGGAATTTGTTTTTTCATTAAAGAAATTTTCATAAAAGCAAGAATTTCATTCTCATATTTATTGATTGTTATAAAAATCTCGAATAATTAGCTTTTTTTAATAATTTACATTTCCTCTAGTGCTTTAATATTGAGTAAAAAAAGCCCTTCTTTTAACACATATTTAACTTTACCAATCAAGAAAAGTCTAGCCATTTTAATTTCTTCATTTTCTACTATGACAGGAGTTTCATGATAATAATTATTAAATAATTGCGCCAACTCTAAAATATAATTCGCAATTAGTGAAGGCCTATATGATTCTGCAGATTTTTTTATTACAATATTAAAATCTCTTAGTTTGTTTATTATGTTCCTTTCAGAATTTAAATTTAAAAGTTCATAATCTATTTCTTTAGGAGTTATGCCAGCTTTTCTTTCAATACTACAAATTCTGGCATGACTATACTGAATATAAGGGCCTGAATCTCCTGTAAAACTCAACGATTGTTTTGGATCGTAAACAAAATCTTTATGAGCATCATATTTTAATATAAAAAAGTTCACTGCACCCATAGCGATACTTTCAGCTCTTTTGTTTAATTCTTTTTCTTCTAAATCATCATATCTGTTTTTTAATTCTTTCTTTGCTAAATCAATCATATCTTTTCTGAATGTGTCCGCATCAACAATGGTGCCCTCTCTGGATTTCATTTTGCCATCAGGTAAATAAACCATGCCGTAAGCTAAATGATAACACTTATCTGCAAAACTAAAACCAATCATCTTTAGAATTTCAAATAAGACCTTAAAATGATGGATTTGTTCAGTTCCAACAATGTAAATAGCTCTATCCATGTTATAATCTTCATATCTTTGCCTTGCTAATTCAATATCTTGAGTGACGTAAATACTCGTGCCATCAGCTCTTAATAAAACTTTTTTACCAAGACCTGCATGTTCTAAATTAGCAAGAACAGATCCATCTTCACCTTTTTCAAAAATGTTTTTACTTAAATTTTTAAGAATTATTTTCTTACCGTTCTTGTAAGTTTCACTTTCATAATAAACTTTTTCTCTAATAACCCCGTAATTTTTAAAAGATTTTTCAAAACCTTCAAGGCACCAATCTCTCATCTTTTGCCATAATTTTCTAGTTTTTTCATCACCAGCTTCCCATTTTAAAAGCATTTCTTTAACTTGTTCATCAAGTTCAGGATTTTTTTTAGCTTCCTGAGAAAATTTAACGTAATAATTTCCAACAAAATAATCTCCTTTTATACCAGTACTTTTAGGGGTTTTTTCATTTCCAAATAATTCGTACGCAATCATAGATTTGCAAATATGGATTCCTCTGTCGTTGACAACATCAACAGGAATGACTTTGTGACCAACATAGCTTAAAATGTTTTTTAAAGAAACACCTAACAACATATTTCTAACATGCCCTAAATGTAAAGGCTTATTAGTATTAGGACCTGGAGATTCCAAAACTATCTTATCAGACTTATCAACTTTAATAGTTTCTTCTAATTCATCCAAAATATTTTTAGCTAAAGCAGATTTTTTAATCCAAAAATTAACATATGGTCCTTTAGAAACTGAAGATTCTAAAAAATCTGCGTCTAATGTTTCTGCTAAATTTTTAGCTATTTCTGCAGGGGATTTTTTCAATTCTTTTGCCAAAATAAAACAAGGAAATGCATAATCTCCGAGTTCTTGTTTTGGAGGAATCTCTAAAATGGACTTAACTTGTGCTACGTCTAAATCTATATTTTTTGAGACTGATTTTAATTCGTTTATTATTTTTTTCGCAATTAATTGTTTAAAGCTCATTTCATAAAAATATTTATGAAACTATATAAAATTATATGTTAATAAATAGTTAATGGCATGTTATTTGATAGAAATTATTAGAAAAGAAATTATCAGAAAAGAAAAAATAAAATTTTATTCTTCTTTTTTTGCTTCAGTCGCATTAGGTGTTTCTGTTGTAGCTTCTGCTTTGGGTTCTTCAAAAAGAGGAGTTTTGCCTTCTTTTAAGACTTTTAAGTTAATTTGAGCAGTTTTTTCATGTATTGTATTTCCTGCCATTGTTTTTCTTACTTTTCTACCTTTTCTATTTTTTCTTATACCAGTTCCAGAAACAATAAGTATTTTTTTTCTAGCAGTGCCCATGACATCTTTTCTCATTGGAACTCCTGTGTAATCTGAGCCTCCCATTATTTGAAACTCATATCCTTCCATGCTGAATAAATCACCTTTTATTGTTTCCCCAATAATTTTGCCAATAAAAACTTCGGCTTCATCATCTTTCACTTCTTTTTTTAAAGATTTCTTAGATTTAGGGTCTCCGATATTTAATTTAAATTCCGCCATTTTACATGTTCCTCCCGAGATTTCCCGTCAATGCAGGTCTCAGTTTTATCACGAAAAACAAATCGTTTTATAAATGTTTACAAAACATTTAAATATTTTAAGCAAAATTGTTCTTTTAGCAGTAATTATCGGTGGGGGAAATAATGAAGTACGAATCTGTTTTTGAAGCATACGATATTAGAGGAGTGGTTCCTAAGGAAATAGATGCTAAATTTGCAACTCTTCTTGGTAAGGCATACGTTCAAAGTCAAAAAACCAAATGCATAGCTATTGGATATGATGGTAGATCTTCATCAAAAAAGCTTTTTCAAGCGCTTTGCAAAGGAATAAATATGCAAGGTTGCGATGTTGTTGAAGTGGGCCAATGTAGCACGCCTCATCTTTATTATGCTGTTGCTAAAGGCAAATATGATGGCGGAATAATGATAACTGCGAGCCATAACGCCAAACAATATAATGGTTTCAAATTACTAGGGAAAGAAGCTCGCCCAATCCACGCAGGAAATGGCAGTTTAGATATTCTTGATTTAATGAATAAAAATGAGTTTGATAAATCAATGAAAAAAGGCAAGATATCAAAAAAAGCCTGGGTTAATGAATACAAAAAATACCTAAAAGATGCGCTTTTATCAAAATCTAAACAGAAAATTAAGCTTTCAGAATTGAAGCTAGTAGTTGATCAAAGTAATGGTTCAGGTAAATTGGAATGTGATGTAATTAAACAATTGTTTCCAAAAACAATCATTTTAAACTCAAGAATTGCAGGAACATTCCCTGGTCATGAACCTAATCCCCTGAAGTTTCATGCAAGAAAACAATTAGTCTCTCAAGTTAAAAAGCAAAATGCTGATCTTGGATTAATCTTTGATGGCGACGCGGACAGAGTTTGTTTTATTGACGAATTAGGGGAATTTGTACGCCCCGATTTAATACTTTTGTTGCTGATGGATGATTTGAAAAAAGGAAAAATAGTTTATGAAGTAAGAAGTTCTAAATATATTCCCGAAAGAGCAAACCAGAAGGGTTTAGGTGCAATTCTTTCAAAAGCAGGAAGAACAAATATTGTGGATGTGATGAAAACTGAATCTGCAGAAATAGGAGGAGAAGGTAGTGGGCACTACTTCTTTAAAGACTTTGGTTATATGGATTGTGCAGGACTTGCAGCTATAAAAGTGCTCAATAAATTAATAGATAAAAAACCTTCTGATTCAAAAAAATTCTCTGAAATGATAAATGAATTAAATCCTTATTTTCATTCTGGGGAACTAAATTTAAAAGTAAAAAACCAAAGCAAAGCTTTTCTTTTAATAGAACAAGGCTTTAAAGATGCTACAAAAACACTTTATCTTGACGGATTATCGTTTTATTATGAGGATTATTGGTTTAACATAAGAAAAAGCAACACAGAACCTTTATTAAGAATAAATGCGGAAGCCAATTCTCAGAAAAAATTAGATGAGATAACTAAAAAAATAACTAAATTAATGAAACTCGTCAAATAAAGCTTTTATAATATGTTCTAATGATAAAATTTGTAAAAAAACAAAATAAACTTCAATATTGAAAATAAATATGGATTTTGACCACACCACGAAACGACACACAAAAAACAGTATATCCAAATCAAAGAGCCAATTTCGTTAACTTTTTAAACGATTAAAAGCTCCTTTAAGCACGAAGAGAAAGAAGACTGAAAAAAAATAAGAGGCAATTCTTTCTAACAAACCATAAAAAATGAAAATGAAAAGCCTTTTGCCTACATTAAAAGAAAAAAAAAGATACATAACTTTTGAAATAATAGGCATTACCAACATAACAAAAAAAACCCTAACTGAACTAACAACTCAAATAAAATCTTTACTAGGAGTATTTGAATCAGCAGAAGCAGGAATCATGCTACTAAACACAACAAAAAACAAAATTATAATAAGAGCAAACAATAAATACACCGACAAAATAATAGCAATAACAACATTTATCAAACAACTAAATAACGAAAAAATAATAATAAAACCAATCCTAACAACAGGATTATTAGATAAAGCAAAAAACGCATGAGGGATAAAAAAATGGAACCAATTCAACACCAAATGATGGGATATGACAGAGCAATAACGATGTTTAGTCCAGACGGTAGACTACTACAAGTAGAATACGCAAAAAGAACAGTAAGACTAGGAAACACAGCAATAGGAATAGTTTGCAAAGACGGAGTAATACTCGTAACAGATAAAAGACTAGTAGATAAACTAGTAGTTCCAGATGCAATAGAAAAAATATTCAAAATAGACGACCATATAATGTCCACAGCAGCAGGAATACTATCTGATGCAAGAGTGCTAGTGGAAAGAGCACAAATAAAAGCACAACAACACAAAGTAGAATACGACACACCAATAGATGACATAGTAATCGTAAAAGACCTTTGCAACTTAATGCAATATACAACACAATCAGGAGGCTTAAGACCATTTGGTGTAAGCCTATTAATAGCAGGAATAGATGAAACAGGAACATCTCTATATGAAACAGACCCGACAGGATTATACTATCAATACAAAGCAACAGTAATAGGAGAAGGCGAAGCAGACATAGAAGAACAACTACACAAAGAATACAGAGAAACTCTAACAATGGACGAAGGAATACAACTAGCAGTAAAACTAATAAAAAAAGCACTAAACAACAACTTCTCAGCAGAAAGAATAGACGCAGCAAAAATACCAATAACAACGAAAAAAATGGAAAAAGTATCAAAAGAAACAATAGAGAAACTAATAAAATGAGTCACAAACAACAAATATACGACAAAGAAAAAATACAATTCAACCTAATAGTGTACAAAAAATTCGGAAACAACTTCGAAATAGCAGTAGACCCAGATCTAGCAATAAACTACAAAAATAAAAAAAACAAAACCCGAGAAGACATTGAAGAACTTTTAAGAGCAGAAAAAATATTTTCAGACACAAAAAAAGGACTAGAAGCTTCAGAAACAGAATTAATACAAGCGTTTGGAACAACGGAAATACATAAGATAGTGCAAAAAATGCTTGAAGAAGGAGACATACAACTAACAAACGAATACAGAGAACACTTAAGACAAGAAAAAAGAAAAAAAATCATAAATCTAATACACAGACAAGCAATAGATCCCAAAACAGGAATACCTCACCCACAAACAAGAATAGAAAATGCAATGAATGAAGCTAAAATAAAAATAGACGAATTCAAAAAAGCAGAAGACCAAATACAAGATATACTACACAAACTAAAACCTATAATACCTATAAAAATAGATCAAAAAATATTTCTAATACAACTACAAGTGCAACACGCAAGTAAGCTAATAAACACACTAAAAAACTACGGAAAAATACTAAAAGAAACATGGTCTGCAGACGGATCATACAACTGCGAACTAAAAATACCTGCAGGATTGCAAGAAGAACTAATGGACGAACTAAACAACAAAACACACGGAACCGTACAAATAAACACAAAAAAATAAGATTCAAATAAAACAAAAGGTGAAAAGAAAAAATGGGAGAACTAATAACAAAAGACAAAGAAGTAGTAGTGCCCGGACAAATAATAGCAAAAGGAATGGACTTCCTACCAAGCACAGGCACATACAGAAAAGGCGAAGACGTAATAGCAAACAGACTAGGAATGCTAAGCGTAGAAGGAAAAGTACTCAAAACAGTACAAATATCAGGACGATACATACCTCAAACAGGAGATACAATAATAGGAAAAGTAGAAGACATACTAATGAGTGGCTGGAGATTTGATATAAACTCACCATACTCAGCAGTACTGCCCCTAAAAGATGCATCATTTGACTACATAGCAAAAGGAGCAGACTTAACAAAATACTTCAGATTAGAAGATTATGCAGTAGCTAAAATAACAAATGTAACCTCCCAAAATCTAGTAGACATAACTGCTAAAGGTCCCGGTCTAAAAAGACTAAGAGGAGGAAGAATAATAAAAGTAAGTCCTCATAAAGTACCAAGAATAATAGGAAAAAAAGGATCCATGGTAAGTATGATAAAAAATGTTACAGACTGCAAAATAATAGTAGGCCAAAACGGACTAGTGTGGTTAGAAGGACAACCAGAAATGGAAACAATCACTGTGCAAGCAATAAAAAAAATACAAGACGAAGCACACATACCAGGCCTTACAGATAGAATAAAGAAATTCTTAGAAGAGAAAACCGGAAAAAAAATAGAAGAACAAAATACTACAAATAACAATAAAGAATACAATGACCAAAACTCAAAAAATATACAACAAAACACAAATACTCAAGGTGAACAATAAAATGGCAGAAAAATTCAAAAGACCGAGTGGAAGAAAATACGACGAAGCAAGAAAAATAGAAGCGGAAGCAGGAATAATAGGAAAAGCAGACGGATCAGCAAGATTTAAAATAGGAGATACAGAAGCATATGCGGCAGTATACGGCCCGCGCGAACTACACCCCAAATTCCTACAAGACCCAAAAACAGGAGTGCTAAGATGCAATTATAACATGCTTCCATTCGCAGGAGATGGAACAAGAGTAAGACCAGGTCCAAGTAGAAGAAGCAAAGAAATAACTCACGTAACAGAAAGTGCACTAAGACCAATATTAGACTTAACAGATTATCCAAATTCAGTAGTTGATGTATTTATAGAATTACCACAAACAGATGCAGGAAGCAGATGCGCAGGAATATGCGCTGCCGCAATTGCACTAGCAGACGCAGGACTAATAATGAAAGACATGGTATCTGCAGTAAGTGTTGGCATGGTGGAAGGAGAAATACTTGTAGATTTAGATGGAGAAGAAGAGCACATGAATGAAAATGAAGGTACAGACATACCTGTTGCATACATACCAAGCACAGAAGAAATAACTCTTTTGCAAATGGATGGAAAAATACCAAAAGAAGACATAGTAAAATCTCTAGAACTAGTAAAGCCCGCACTAATAAAAATAGCAGAAGTACAAAGACAAGCACTACACAAAAAATATCAAACAGAACTACAGGAGTGATTATAATGAACCAAGAAATGAAAGAACACATAAAACAAGCACTTAAACAAGGAAAAAGACTTGATGGAAGAGCACTTGATGAAGTAAGACCTATTAAAATAGAAACAGGCATAATAAGTACAGCAGAAGGAAGTGCAAAAGTTAAATTTGGTAATGCGGAAGTATTAGCAGGAGTTAAAATGGCAATAGAAAAACCATACCCTGATACGCCCGAAGATGGAGTGCTCATGGTAAATGCCGAATTACTACCCTTATCAAGTCCCGAATTTGAATCAGGACCACCAAGTATAGAAAGCATAGAAACCGCTCGAGTTATTGATAGAGGCATAAGAGAATCTAAAACACTAGACACAAAATCACTATGTATAGAAAAAGGAGAAAAAGTATGGAGCGTTGCACTAGATATAGTCCCTATAAACTTCGATGGAAATCTAATAGACATGGGAGGATTAGCAGCTGTTGCAGCAATAAAAACTGCGAGATTTCCAAATGTTGACAAAGAAGGAAATGTGGATTATCACAAAAGATCAGACAAAAAACTAGAAATGGTAAATACACCGATACCTATAACAATTTGCAAAGTTGGAGACCTATTTATAGTCGATCCTACAGAAGAAGAAGAAAGAGCAGTCGATACCAGGCTAACAATAACGACACTAGATGAAAACACAGTTTGCGCCCTACAAAAAGGAGGAGATGCACCCTTAAAAACAGAAGACATAAAAACAATGGTGGATTTAGCATTCCAAACTGCGAACAAAATACGAAAAAGCCTTGAAGAGGTGAACTAAAATATGTTAAATATTGAATTGCCGGAAAACCAGAAAACAAAATACGAAAAAGCAAGAATGATAGGTAGTAGAGCATTACAAATAAGCATGGGAGCACCTTTCTTAGTAAAACTAACAAAAAAACAATTAGAAGAACTAAAATACAACCCTGTAGAAATAGCAAAAAAAGAATATGAAGAAGGCGCAATACCTATGAAAGTTAGAAGATTAATGCCTCATGAAAAGTAATTATTTAATATTTTTTCTTTTTTCTTTAACATTTTTGAATCCATAATTCATAACTTTTAAAAAACACCAGTTTAGGTCAAAAATAAGTATAATAAGAGGAGAATACTATGGAATTTATGAAAAAATGTGGAAATTATATGAATACTTACGGCGATTTTCTACTAAGAGTCGTAGTTGGTTTAATAATGACAATATCAGGATTTGGGAAACTATTTGCAACTCCAGGAATAGAAGGATTCTCAGGAATGCTTTCAGGACTAGGATTTCCAATACCATCAGCACTAGCGGTAATAGTGGGAATAATAGAGCTATTAGGAGGCTTAATATTAATCATTGGCTACTTTGATAAATACGCAGCAAGACTGCTTGCAATAATAATCTTAGTAGCAATAATAACAGTACATCTAAAAGATGGCTGGAATGGCTTCAAATACCAATTATTACTATTCGCAGCACTGCTAAGATACTTTGGAAATAGCCAAACAACACTGATGAACATGATAAAAAATAAATTTAAACCATATAAAACATAAACTTTTTTTATTTTATTTACTTTCCTAGATTTAATGAAACAAATAATCACAAAAGACAAAAGCATAACCTTCTATGATGAAACAACAAAAGAAACATACCACTCAATTACAGGTGCAGAAGAAGAAGCAACAGAAAAACACGCAAAAGCACTAAAAATATGGGAAAAAAATAACCCGATAATATATGACTGTTTCTTCGGACTAGGATATAACAGCGCAGCATCAATAGATCAAATAAGAAAACATAAAAACCAAACAAAAATAAAAATATACTGTTTTGAAAACGATAAAAAAATACTAAAAAAAATACTAAAAATAAAAACCACCTTTGAATCATATTGCATAATACAAAATTTCATAAAAAACTTTCTAGAAAAAAGAAAAACAACATACAAAGAAAAAGATATAACTTTAATAATGTTCTTTGGAGATATAAAACAACAACTTTACAAACCAAGACAAAACGCAGATTACGTTTTTTGGGATCCTTTTAGTCCAAAAAAACAACCAAAAACATGGACAACAGAAATATTTAAGGACATAAAACAACATATGAATACAAATTCAAAACTCTCAACGTATTCATACGCAAAAAAAACCCGGCAAAACCTCAAAGAGACAGGATTCTCAATAAAAGATGGACCAAAAATAGGTAGAAAAACACCGAGTCTAATCGCAGAAATCAAATAACAACCATAAGAAAAGATTTATAAATGGACTTCTTTTTCTTTAGACCAAATGGGGCTGTGGGGTAGCTTGGCTAACCTTTTAGGTTTGGGACCTGAAGCCCCCGGTTCAAAACAAGGGTATCGTTCCTTGAACCCTTAGCGTATGTCGCTTTCAGCGAATACACTAAATGTGGGTGCGAATACAATGCTTTTGGTGAAAGTCCGGGCAGCCCCATACTCAAAATCACAAGAGGAAATGAAAAAATGGCTAAAATCACACAAAAAACATCAAAAAGATTCGGTCCAAGATACGGAAGAACACTAAAAGCTAAATTAAACACAGTAGAAACACTAGCAAAAAGTAAATATAAATGTCCATACTGTTCAAAAACACAAGTAAAAAAAGAACAAGCAGGAATATGGACTTGTAAAAGCTGCAAAAAAACATTTGCAGGAAGATCATACCAACCATAAAAAAAGGTGTAAAAAAATGACAGAATATAAATGCTTCAATTGCAACCGAACAATAAAAGAAGAACAAGTAAAAAAAAGAATAAGATGCGTATACTGCGGAGCAAAAATAATATTCAAAACAAGATCTGTATCAACAAAAGTAGACGCAATATAAAAAAATGCTAAATGCAATAATAACTGTGCCACAAAATAAAGAACTACTAAAAGCATTCTCACTAGAAGAAAAGATTTTTCCCAACGGACGAGCAAAATATGAAATAAAGCAAGAAAAAAACAAATTAAAATTTAACATACAAGCAAAAGATTCAACAGCACTAAGAAGCATAATAAATACAATAACAAAGCTAATAACTATACAAGAAAAAACCGACCAACTGATAAAAAATGACTAATAAAGAAACACAAGAAAAAATAAACCAATTGTCTATGTACGAACAAAATTTGCAATACATAGCAAATCAAAGACAAAGATTCCAAGCCCAAGAACTAGAATTAACAGAAGCACTAAACGAACTAACTGAAAAAGAAGAAGCATACAAGATAATCGGAAACATAATGATAAAACAAGAAAAAGAAAAAATAACAAAAGACCTAGAAGATCAAAAAGAACTACTAAAAACACGAATACAAACAATAAGAAATCAAGAAGAAAAAATAAAAAAAGAATCAACCCAACTACAAAAAGAAATAATGACAGACTTAGAAAAAAACAAATAATCCAAAGGTGAGCACAATGAACGACGAAATAAACCAAGTAAATGAAATATTTGAAGACCTACTTGATGATTCATCAGTATCAAAAAATATCAAAATAAAAATAAACTCAATGAAAAAAGATTTAAAAAACTCAAATGAACAAGAAATGAGTTTGACTGCAAACAAAATAATATATGATTTAGAAGAACTATCAAATGACGTAAACTTACCAGCGCACATAAGAACGCAATTGTTTCTAATAACAAGCACACTAGAAAGATTATAAAAAATAACTTTTTTATGATGCCGCGGTTGCTTAAAAAATCATCAATGATTAACTTACAAATAAAAAACAATAGTTTCTAACTACTTGAATTAAATACGGAACTAAATGAAACTTCTTTTAAATAGCAAACTCAGATAAATAAAACAAAAAAATAAATAAAAATTAAATTTTACAAATAAATAAAGAAAACAAAAAAATGAATTCAAACAACTAAAAGTTAAAAGCATTCTTTATGAAATTCCAAAGAATCAACACCTACATACATACTTTAAAAAAGAAAACAAAACATTACTAAAAATAAATACGCATCTTAACACTTATTTTTTCAATTCATGAAATGCAACAATGTTAGAAATAAAAACATCTTCAAAACTTTTAGAGAGCAGCCTAATCCTTAACAAACCAACAGATAAAACTTTTCCCTTAACTCCTAATAAACAAAGTTCCTCATTTGATTTAATAAGACGTCTTTTACGAATCAAAATGCCTGCAATAAAATTAGGAAAAAATTCGAAAGCATTCAACAACAAAGAACCCCCCAAAACTAAACCGAAAACAACTAATAAAAACTTAATTGCAAAACTTAAGATACCAAAAACATTAAAAGCATAAATAACACTTATAAAATAAATAACAAAAGAAACAATATCTGACAAAGCACTACCAAAAGAATAGGTTCTACGAGAAAAAACATTGATGGCACTATCAAAATCAATCTCTCTAAAAAACTTATCCAAAATAATGCCGATGACTCTTCCTAATATAATCCCGACAACCAATATAATTAAACCAGAAACAAGACTAATATAAAATGGAGAAACAGTACCTAAAAAAACATCAAAATTGCCATTAAAACCCAAATCACTTTCCATAACATAACAAACAACAAACTCCATTTATAAAGATTATCACTTCAATTTATAAGTCAACAAATAACATGAACTTCTATCTACAATTCTAACAAACCTGGAAACAACACTCAACAAATCATCAAGAGAAACCATTGCATCCAAAAGAACGTCAAAACCGACCTCTTCATGCTTAATAGAATCAAAATTACAAACTTTAGAAAGCTTGGAAAATACAAATTTTTCATTTAAAGAAAAAACATCATTCGTCTTTAACACTAAATCTTTTTCAATTAATTCGTTAAATTCAGAATCAAAATCAATAATACCTCCAACAAAAGAAGCAACATCTTCTTTAGAAAAATTCTTTTTAGAAAGACAATTCTTCAAAATTAAAAGTTGTAACTTACTCAAACCATTCAAATCAGGAATAAATTTTACAATATACTCATTTTTATCAACAACAACCCCTCCCTTAACTAAATCTAACAATAATCTAAATTCACCAGTAGAATCTTTGCAAATCAACTGAACACAAGGAACTAAAACAATTGCATAATCCTCCAGAGAATTATCGGACATCAAGGCCAAATCCTTCAAAGTAATTTGGGGTTTAATAACAGGAAAAACCTTTTTAGAATCAAACTCCTTAACTTTATCAATAAAACTAATTTCTTCAGAGGTCATAACTTTTTGTGCTCTACCACCATGCATGCTTAGTCTAGGTCTAATATCAACAAACAAAGGCACATCAGTCAAACCAGTAACAACAGCAGAGCCAATAGGTAAATTTTGAATCTCTTTTTCCGTAGCACTGTTAATGCCTTCAACACTATTAATTAAAGCTTTTAAATCATTAGGATTAGTAACTTTCAAAATAAATTGCGTGCTACACTGGCTCAAAACAGATTTATCAACACGTGCGGGTCGTTGACTAACGGCGCAAAGACCCAAACCAAACTTTCTTCCCTCAGAAGCAATATTTCTAATAATTTTGCTAGCTTTAGTCTCTCCAAAACTTCTTTCAGGACAAAAATTATGTGCTTCTTCAACAACCAAAAAAAACGGAGGGATCTTGCCGCGCTTACGTAACTCAAACAAATCTTTACAAATCTTAAAAACAACAATTTCTTGAATTTCAGTATCATAACCTTTTAAATTCAAAATACTGGCCTTGCCAGGTTGAACTAAATCATTATAACTAACTGACAAATCAGAAAATATGTTCATGTGCATAATATTATCAATAAGACTCATAACGCTAAACTTAGCAGGACTATCTTGCATATCTAAAGTAAGTAATAAGGATTCAAAACTCCAATCTCCAAGTTCTTTAAGTGCACTATATAAAGCAGCTAACTGAGAATTACTTAACTTACCTGGAATTAAATGTAATAATTCATCTCTTGACATTTTTTTAGATAATTTTAAAGGTCTCAAACCCGAACTATGATCAGAATGTCCATATTCTACAACATTAAAACCTTGCTTTTCTAAACCAAACAAAGTCAATTTTTCAAGATCTTCAACATTTTCATTAGCGAACTTCAAAGAAGAGTATTCTCCATGGGGATCAATAATGACTAAAGGAATATTTTTCAATAACATTTCCTCCAATAAAACGCCTACAGCATAAGACTTTCCACTGCCGGATTTAGCTAAAACAGCCATGTGCATAGTTAAAACCTTATTTAAATCTAAATGGACATCAACATCCTTACCAGACAGTTTACCAATAAAAGCACCCTCGGAAGATAAAGAGATTACTTTTCTAATAAAATTATTGTCTGCTAATAAAACCTCAGAGCCAAACTCAAAAGGTATCATGGGCTTTTTAATTTTTTCACCTTCATTATAGCCAATAATAATACAATCAGCAACAGTTCTATTTTCTTCCTTTGTCAATTCAATAACTTGACACAAAACATAATCATATTCATCAGAATAAACCTGTACATACTCGAATTTAGAAACTTTATTTTCAACCAAAAAAGAAAACTCATTAGTCGTGCATTTACCAAAAATCTTTCCGAGTATCATAAAAAAAACAATTCCTAACAATATATAATGTTTGCGGTCGAAGAAAAAATAACTAAATTAACTAACCCAATAAAACATTTCAGTAAATTTTAAATAGAAATGTAAATTCAAACAGAAATAGGTGATTAATTATGGCAAACAAAAAGGAAGACCAGCAATCAAAAGATGAACAAATAGGATTTCATAAAGGATCTTTATCCACACTGGCAAAAGAAAGAGAAGAACTAGCGAGAATATTGGGCATTGTAGAACAACTAATGCAAATGCACATAGGCGCATTGAAAGATTTAGGCGTAGATATAGCAAAACAAGCACAAGGAGTTACGGGTTCGACAAATTCCACGCCTAAAACAAAAAAGAAACCAATAGAAGACATACTATAAAATTATTAAATTATTTTTTATTACTTTTAAGTGATTAAAAAAGCAAAAACTTTTTAAATTGTTAATTTATACTTCTGAATTATGAAACGTTATAATGTGCAAGATAAAGCTAAAGAAAAACAAAGAAAACTGGTAAAAGAATCCATAGAAAAAAACATCTAATGCTACTTAAAATATTTTCTTTTATTAATTCTCTTCTAAATTTTCATTAACAACATGCAACCTTCTTGATTTAGGTAAAGAATTAAGAACTTTTTCATTCTTGACTTTTGCACAACCAAGAAAATCATCTCCTGATTTAAGAAGAACAAAAATATCGTCCTTAATATCAACTTCAAACTCAAAACCCTTAAGCCAAGCATGCTTTTGCTCTAAAGAAACCTCGACAACATTTTTTTTACAAAAATTACCGATAAGCTGAGTCCCCTCAACACTCAAACGAAAACCATCAGGTTGAATCTTACCAAAATACAAACCCGCACTATCAATCCAAAAATCCCTGATATTTACAAATTCTACTTCTCTATTAATAACATAAACCTTGTCTTTATTACTTCTTAAAAAAACCAAATCCAAAAGTTCATCAAAACCAAACTGATCAAAAAGAAACTTTCTAATATCCTTAATTTCCTTACCATTAAGAACCCGAAGATGTCTTCCAATATTCATCATACTCCCCACAACGGATTATCAGATCTCTTAATATTAGCAATCTCCTTTAAAATAGCCTTTTCATCAGATTTCAAATGTTTACTCAAAGTTTTTAGCTTTCTAAACTCTTCCTCATTAATATCAGAATAGTACAATTCTCCTTCTATAATTTGCCTGCCAGCTGTAACGCCTGGAATCTGAGCAGCAACCTGCATACCAGACTCAACAGATTTCAAATTTTTCTTATCACTCTGTAAAGTCTTAACTTCCGCAACACGCTTTCCCTTAGAATTCATCAAGATCATGCCTGAAACTGCGACACCACCTAAAACTTCAATACCTGCAATACAAGGGTTGCTTTGCCTAAAAATGCAATTGTTTAAAACTTCAATCTTGCAAGGTCTCACAAGTTTTTCAAGCTTAGCAGCCTCAAAAGCAGCTTCCTTTTCCTTAACCCACAAATCATATTCATCAATCAATTCGTATATAACTTCTTTCACAATAATCTTAACATTTTCAACACTTGGTTCGACTTTAATATTAAAACCAAGAATCACCGAATAAATTTCATTCTTCTCGAAATTAGACTCCGCATCCAAAATATCTTTTTTATTAATATTTCCTATAGATGCCTTACGAACAGGAATGTCTTTTTCTTTTAACAAAACAAGTAAAGCCTCCAAACTGCCTAAAGTATCCGCTTTAACAATAATGCCGTCTTTATCAGTATCAAAAGTAACTTCATTAATCTGAGAAGAAATCTCTTTAATAACAAAATCTTTACTCTGGCCCTTAATACCAAGTAAAGGCATGCCTGCAACAATAGATTCATTTAAATCAGGACTGCTAATTTTAAGGCCTATAGCCGCACTAACAAACTTAACAGATTTAAATTTAGATTTCTTATCACGCATATCTTTCATAGACTCTGGAACAAAAAGAGCTCTGATTTTAGCAACTACAGGGTCAGTCATAGCACCAATAACAACCTCCTCTCCAGCAGACAAAGTACCATCATACAAAATAACATCCAAAGTCTTACCCAAACCTTTATCTTCTTTAACTTCCAAAATAATTCCTTTGGCAGGTCCTTCAACATTTAACAACAAATTTTTTTCCAAAAATTTTTGAGCCAAACCAGTAATGACCATCAAAATCTCCTCTAAACCAACATCATTCTTAGCAGAACAAGGAACAATGGCAACTTGCTGAGTATAATCTTCAACTCTATCAAACCTCTCAGAATTCAAACCAAATTTTTCATGTAAAACGCCTACAATCTCATAAATTTTAGATTCAAATCTTTGAATAAATTCAACATTTTGATCTTTCAAATTAGCAAGCATAACGTTACTCTTACGATAAAAACCCGGAATTAAATCAACTTTATTAGCCGCAATAATAAACGGAGTCTTAGAATTCCTCAAAATCTCGATGGCTTCAAAAGTTTGAGGTTTTAAACCTTCGTTAATATCTATAACAACAATAGCAATATCTGCCAGACTACCTCCTCGTTTCCTCAAACTAGTAAACGCTGCGTGACCAGGAGTATCAATGAAAAGTAAACCAGGAAGAGAAATTTTCATCTTAAGACTGTCAATTAAAACCCCGCAACGCTTCTTAATAGTATCAATACTAACAATAGAAGCACCAATTGCCTGAGTAATCGCGCCAGCCTCGCCAGAAACAATATTAGAACCTCTAATAGCATCCAAAATACTAGATTTTCCATGATCAACATGGCCCAAAACCGAAACAATAGGAGATCTTATTGCCATAACACAATAGAATAAACGCACATTTTAAAAAGGTAACTGTAATTATCAACACAAAACAACAGAAAAATATATAAACTAATCAAAACGTTATCAATAAGGAGGGAAAAAGGTGGATTACAAAAAAATTCTATACGCAGACCTAATTGTGTTTATACTAATATTATCAATGATGCCCTTTGTGCAGGCAACAGATTTTTCACTAGACATTGATGCAGTCAAATCAAGAATACAGCCAGGAGACAATGGTGAATATAAATTAACAATAACAAATTATGATTCTCAAGAACAACTCTATAGAATAACTCCCTCCGCTCCAAACGCAGCAAGCTGGATAATAACTCCGACAACTGCAAAAGTTCTTCCAGGAGAAACCAAAGATGTAATATTAAAAATAATACCGAAAAGTACAGTCGGATTAGGAACTCATGCAATAACTATACAAGTGGAAGACAGAAATAACGAAATGCAACAAATAAAAGCTTTGATATCCATAGTCATAGATGCATACTTACAAGGATACCTTCCAGACGTCGCACTAACAGTTGACTCACCATCAAAACAAGATCCTCGAGAAAAACTATCTATAACAATATTAACAAAAAACAGAAATCCTTTAGATCTAGAAAATTTAATATTAGAAATACAAAGTGACTTTTTTTATAAAAGAATAA
This sequence comes from Candidatus Woesearchaeota archaeon, assembly GCA_021735165.1. Lineage (NCBI taxonomy): Archaea > Nanobdellati > Candidatus Woesearchaeota > Candidatus Woesearchaeota archaeon. Next base: position 1,855 of record JAIPHP010000016.1, on the reverse strand, counting down.
ATACGAGTTTAGGACCACGAAAAGAAATAACAAAAGAATATATATTTGAACTAGATTCCTTACAAAAGCCAGGAGATTACGATTTGGACGTAAAGTTAATGCTAGAAGATGATACTGTAGTCTCACAAACCACAAAAAAACTAACAATCGAACAATACTCTACAATAAACACAGATAAAAACATACAAAAAGGATTCTTATCATCAAAAGAAGAAATAACTCTGACAAATGAAGGAAATTATCCTCGAGAAAAATCAATAACGGTACTGATGCCTTGGTATGAAAGGATATTTGTAAAAACATACCCTCAAGGTGAACTAATAAAAGAAAATGGAAAAGCAGCATTAAAATGGACTGAAAATCTAAAACCTACAGAATCAAAAACAATAATAATCATAAGAAACTATGTTGTTTTAGCAATAATTATGCTGCTAATCATAATACTAATAGCACTATACTTCATAATAAGAAGCCCGATAATACTATTAAAAGAAGCACAAATAGTAAAGGAAGATTCAGAAGGAATCTCAGAAATAAAAGTCAGATTATTTATAAAAAACAGATCAGGAAAAACAACACATAATATAACCATAACGGACTTGTTACCAAGAATAGCATCTCTTGAAAAACAACCAGGAATATTAGGATCTTTGCAACCAACAAAAGTGACACACACTTCAAAAAAAGGAACTTTACTATATTGGGACATAGAGTATCTTGAACCATTTGAAGAAAGAATAATCACATATAAAATGAGTACAAAATTAAAAATAGTGGGAAACCTGAATTTATCAAGAACTCAAGTAAAATTCGATACTAAATCAGGAAAAGAAAAAAGAACAGAGTCTTCCCAGCCTATATTTGTCAAATAAAAAAACTCGCAATGAATATTTTTAAAATTTGTTCCATTTTTTTCCACTTGGGCATTCTATTTGAGAGTTCTAAGTTTGTTGTTGCTTCCTAGCGAAGAGAATTTAATATAAATAATGCTTTGCATTTATTATACGCAAAAACTTTGATTTTGTCATGCTTTATCATGCACAAAACTGTTCGTTCATTTTTGTTGTACCAAAAACTGTGTTTTTGTGCATATAGTGTAGAGATACATAGTCGACACTTTTTGGGGCTTTTCGCGTTATATACTACTTTTTCGTTTATATGTGGGCATCGAGCAGTGATTTTCAGTATTTTAATTTCCATCTTCATATAAGATTCACATCTAATGATGAGCTCTGCATTTTGTCTGAAAGAATTTTTTCTTCAAATATATCAATTCAGAATAAACTAGATCTTTAGAAACTTTTATAAAACACGTATTTATTCTCTAAATCAACCCTCGGTAGCTCAATTGGTAGAGCGTTCGGCTGTAGAATTCCACTTGACAAACCAAAGTGTTTTTGGTATGGATGAAAAATGGTCAGCTGAAACCGAAAGGTCGGGAGTTCAAATCTCCCCCGAGGGATCCTTTTTGCATACTAAAATCAAAAATATTCATCTTTTAAGATTGATACGAATGGCGTCTTGTTTCTGAATTAAATAATGAATTAAAAAAACAGACAAATCCCTAAAATAAATAAAATAAATAAAATAAACAAATAGCCCTAAAAAACAACATATTAAATTTCCATAAATGTTAAATACTAAAACCCACAAAAAGGAACTACCTTATGTGAATTTTTTCGTGACAATCTGGTTTGATTTAGATTATTTTATATCTTAATGCGAACGTAGTGAGTTCTGGGGTTTAATTCCCCGACCTTTAGGTCGAAATAACTTCTTTTTCTTAGAAATATTTAAGTCGCGGCTTCGCCGCAGAATAATCTGCGGACGAAACTGCGCTATCAATTGTTCAGAT
>JAIPHP010000015.1 GCA_021735165.1 Candidatus Woesearchaeota archaeon | reverse complement strand
ACTCACGCCAGCAATTTTACGAACTTGATAAGTAGTTTCACCCTCGTTTTTTCGCCTAATTGTTTCCATGAGTTTCCCTCTTGTGAGTTTCATACATTGATTTAACTCACCGTAGGGAAATAGTTTTGGGATAACACAGTATTTATCATTTTAGTATTCCTATGTTTTCTTTGTATGTTAGAAATTCTTCTCTTTTTATGTCTTCCATTATAAAAAATTCTTTTTTTTCTTTTATTTCGTAGTGGTCTAGTTCTTTTGTGAATTCATCTAATTCCTCTAGTGTTTTGAATATGGTTTCTACAAGAAAATCATATCCGTTGTTTATTCTAAATATTGTGTTTACTTTTGGGTTTTTAACTAGGAATTCTTGCAGTTTATTTTTTGTTGTTTGTGGCGCCGTTATTAGCATTTGCGATCTTATTGCGTATCCTATGTTTTTGAAGTCTATTAGCGCTGTGTGTTTTAGTATTATTTTTGTTGTTTCGAATTCTTTTAGCTTGTCAAATATTGTGCTTACAGGTATCTTTGTAATTCTGCTTAGTTTTGTCAGACTTGTTCTGGCGTTGTTTCTAAAATAGCTGATGACTTTCATATCTTTTTCTTTTAGCAGCATTTTTTTTACCTCCCAAACCTCTTTTTTGTTTATTCTTAGATGTTGATTTGTATAAACATTTTTTTAGAATATTGTCTGTTTGTTTCAGAGATTTTCTGAAACAAAGTGCTTTTTTTGGGGTTTTTGCTAAGTTTCAGTATACAATTGTATATATTTTGTATATTAATCCGTGTTTTTTCTGAAACAAAGTGTTTTTTTCGGTTTGTTTAGTCAGAAGATTTATATATTTTCTTTTGCTCTTTTCTTATGATGCATCCTACTGAGAGTAAAGTACTGCAATTTTTTGCTAAGAATCCTGGAAGAGACATTTCTACAAGTGAGTTGGTAATGCATATTTTTCCTGTGGATTATGAGGAGTGTCAGAAATATATTGATAATGAAACTAATGATTCTGAACTTTTGAGGATTGGTAAACGTAAGAAGGCTAGAATGCATAGAAAATTATTGTATCATTTAAATAAGTTAGAAGTTGATAAAATTTTAATTGTGACTAAAGTGGAAGGTAAGGGCGAGAAGTTTTTTTGTTTGAACTCTGATTTTGAGTCTAAGAATAAGCGTTCTAAAGAGTTGGCAGGTATTGTTAATAGTGTTTCTAATTTAGAACAGGATAATGCTTTGTTGTCAGGGATTGAAGAGTTTGAAGAGAAGCGTATTGTCAAACGTTTTGATAATAAGAATTGGGTTAATAAGATTAATGCTATTTTGTTAAGGTCTGATTTAGAGAGTGATTGTAAAGATCTTTACTCAGTCATGGTTGATTTGTATCCTAGTTTTAATGATGTGTTGGCATTGGATGGCTTTGAATATGTTGTTGATAATTGTTCTGTTCAAGATCTTACTAGTTTTATTAAGAAACTCGAATTGGACACAAAGGATTATAATAAGTATTTTAATTTGTTAATTGACATTACTAAGATTAAGGATTCGGTTAAGCTTACTGATTTTATGATTGCTTTTGCTCAGCTTGCTTCGAATAACATTTTTGTTATTTTCAAAACTGATGTTAAAAGCATTTCTAATCATGTAAGATTTTTTAGGCAGTTAATTGTTGCTTTTTCCGAGAGTAAAGTTCGTGTGAATATTCAAAATCTTGAATTGCAAAAGAGTCCTTATGTTCTTGGAAGGGCAGGTACGTATGTTATTTCTGATGATGAGTGGGATGCTCATGTAAAGAATTATTATGAGGATACTGTTGGGTTGTGTTTTTCTGAAACTAGTCTTTGTGTTGATTTTTATAGATTTTTTAAAGAGTATAAGAATGCTTCTGTGTTATTAGATTTTTTACTTAGAGCTTCTAAATCTCTTTTATTGGCTACAACTGCCATGAGGCGTAGGTCTGATTTATTGTTTGCGACTTTGAATAGACTAAATGGTAAGTATCAGAGTAAGTTTTTTTCTTATAGTTATAATTATGTTAGGTTGTGGAATTATGATGTTGCTTTAGAGAGTTCTTCTAAATTTATGCTTGAGTTTGATGAATTTATTGATTTGTTAGGATCTATTAAGGATGAAGTTGATGAATTTTGTAAGTCTGAGGAAACTGTTTTTAAGTCCTGTGGAATTCCTATTAGGTTTAAAATTGCTTTATCTAGCGCATTTAGTAGGTTTGATAGGGATTTTTTGAGTAAAAGGGTATATTCTAAGATAACTATCAAATGTATTGGAGATTTTAATGATGCTTCCTTAAGGGAGAATTTGAGAAGAAGAGAGGAGTTGTTAAAAATTTTTGATGGGGGAGATAGAATTCGTTTTTTTAGAGCGCCTAATTTTAAAACTGACGAGGTGCTTGATGAAATTAAGCATATTTTGACGAATTATAATTTGCCTTTGTTTGCTTATGATTTTAAAGAAAGAAAAGGGGAGGTAACTTTAGATAATTTTATGTAGGAGTAAGGTGTAAAATGGAAATTGTAAAAGATAAAACTTATGATCTTTGGAGAGCTGCTCTTGATTTTGTTAAAACGGAAGGCGTTGATTATAGGGATAATGAGGGCAGGACTTGTCGTGAAGTTTCTAATTTAGTGTTAGTTTTAAAAAATTCTGTTGTAGGTGTTGATGTGCCTATTGATACTATGAAGAAGTCTAAAAAATGGATTTATCCTTCTAAAGATGAGTTGTCTAATATTATGTTTAAAGAGATTCAGGTTCCTATTTATGAGTATACTTATGGAGGTAGAATTTTTAATTTTGCGGGTCAGTTGGATCAGATTAATGAGTTTATTGTTCCTTTGTTAAGAAATGATTCTTCTTCTAGAAGGGCTGTGATTATTGTTTATGATCCTATGCAGGATTCTCAGGCGATTAATAGAAATACGCCTAGCATAATTTATTTGAATTTTAGAATTAAAGATCATCTTCTTCATTTGAGTGCACACATCAGGAGCAATGATTTATTTTTTGGGTTTCCTTCTAATATTTATCAGTTGGCAAAGTTGCTTGATTTTGTTTCTAAAGAATTAGGTGTTGCTAATGGCAGCATTTCTATTATTAGTAATTCTGCTCATTTATTTTTAGAAGATTTGCAGGATATTGAAGAGGTGCTTATTTGATGTCTGATAAGTTCAAGGTCGATGAGTTATCTAAGGATGAGATTATTGAAACTTTGAGGGCTGAGTTGAAAAGAAAGGATTTGCTTTTGGATAGGTTAAAAGAGGAAAATGGGATTCTTTTGAAAACTTCTATTAGAAATGCTAAGCGTAGATTAGAAGAGAAAAACGATTGATTGTTAGTGTGTTTGGTATTCTCTTTGTATGTGTTTTTCTATTGTCTCTATGAATGTCTTGTTATCTATTGGTTTTATTAGGAGTTCGTCTGCGTTTATGTTAGGCGTATTTTTTTGGTACAGGTTTGCAGTAATCATTATTATAGGTGTTTGGTTGTAGGGTGATGTTTTTATGTATTTTATGAAGTCCAGTCCTGATAATTCACCAGGTATTCCCAGGTCTATTATTGTCAGGTTTATTTTTTCGTTAAAGTGTTTTTTTGCTTGTTCGTATGTTTCTGTTATTTGCATGTTATAATTTTTATGTCTTAATAACAGTTTGTAGAAATTGCTTGTGTCTTTGTCATCTTCTAGTATTAATATGTTTTTCATTTTTTTGTTTGTTTTCCGTTTTGGTATTTAAGCTTTGCTGTTTGTCTTTTTTTGTTGGGGTCGTAATTTATTATTATAAGTATTTGTTTAGTTCTTTTTGTTGCGCTTCTGGTTTCTTTTTTTGTGCATTTGGATTAAGTATTTTTTCCATTGTCAAGAAGTCTTCTTGTTGTATTGTTTTTAGTTTTGGGTTGTATAGCATTGCGGCTGGGTGATATAGGGGCATTATTTTAAAGTTTGTGTTTTCGATGTTTAAGTCTTGCGGTTTACCGTGTAGTTTTGTTATTCCTTCTATGTTTTTCATGTTTTTTATTTGGAATTGTGCTAGCACGAATTTTGTTGAGTAATTTCCTAGTGTCGCTATTATTTTTGGTTGTATAATTTTTATTTGTTTAATTAGGTAGGGGGTGTGTCTTTGTATTTCTTCGGTTGTTGGGTCTCGGTTATTTGGAGGTCTATATTTGAGGATGTTTGCGATGTATATTTTTTCTAGGTTTAGTCCTATTGATTGTAATAATTTATCTAATTGTTTTCCAGCAGCTCCTACGAAGGGTTCTCCTTGTAAGTCTTCTTTTTCTCCTGGTGCTTCTCCTATGAACATTATTTCTGCGTTTGGGTTTCCTTTTCCAAAGACTATGTTTGTGGAAGCATCTTTTAGCGGGCAAACCATTTCAGAGATAATTTCCTGTTTTATTTTTTCTAGTGCTTCTTGTTTGTTCATTTAATTTTTTACAATTTTTTTGAAGTTTATAAAATTTTTCGCATATTTTTATGCAACTTTATTTTTTGATACTTTTCCATTCCATGTAGTTGTTTTTATGTCTGGTTTGTAAATATCTATTATTTCTTCAGGATTTATTTTGTACATAATGAAACTTTCTACTTTATTATCTAGCTTATGTGTTTCCTCATTTTCATCAATTTTAATATGCATTTCGAGATTTTTGGTTGAATAATTTTTTATTCCGTGTTCTGTAAAATATATTATATCTAGTGCAGGAATTTCCATTTTTAGTATTTGTAGTTGTTTATCTCTTTTTCCAAAATGGTTTCCTAAAGCTACGCCTATTGATTCTTTTTCTGTTATTGATATCAAAGGGCTTCTTGTTTTTTCATTATAAAGATGTTTTTCAAAAACATTCCAGACATATGCTGATATGAAATTTGCTTCAAAATCCTCTAAGGGTTTTTTGATTTGTTTTAATGTGTTAAAATAATTTGCTAATATTCCATTTTTAGATATGTTTTCCGCTTCTTCATCAGAGATTCTCATACCTCTATACATTATTTTTGTTCCTAATTCTTCTCTGAATTCATTTCGTATTCGATTTATTTGTTGTCCTTTATAATTTGTTTTTAAAAAATTAATGAATTCTGGTAATCTTGTTATTATTCCAAGATCAAAATTTAATTCTTCTAATTTTGGAAATTCCTGAAATGCTTTTCCGTATAGTGTTGTGATTTCAGGTCTGTCTCCCCATTTTTCATATTTTTTTGTCCAATTATTTTTGCCATATGCTTTAGAAGAATATGTTTTTTCAATCATTTTCTGAATATCTTTTCTTTTTTCAAAATTTAGTAATGTGTTTAAAAATTTTGTTCGATTTCCTATTATTTTCAGACCTTTGTCATTTCCTCTTAAGTCTCGTATCATTTTTTTAAAGAAATATTATGCAGTTATTAAATATTTTTGTTTTATTTACTTTCTAGTGACGATACAGTGTTTTTGGTGCGGCGCGTGTTTTTTTCTTGGTTTTAAAAACTTCTATATGGAAAATAAAAGATAAACCATAAAATATATAAATGGGTTGAATTTAACACAGGTTACGTTGATTTTAAATCGACAAGAGGGTTTATGATGAAGAAGGAAAAAACAGAAAATGAACAAGAAAAAAAGGATTTTGATTCTGTAAAGGAGAATCTTTCAGAGTTTAAAGAACTCAAATCTCAGTATGATTCAATAAAAGAAGAATACGATCAAATTCAAGACTCTTTGAAAAGATTACAAGCAGAATTTGAGAATTTCAGGAAAAGAACAGAATCTGACAAATCAAAATTTGTGAGCATAGCAACTCAAGGTTTGATTCAAAAAATACTTCCTGTACTTGATAATTTTGAGCTAGCTTTAGGTGCTCATAATGAAAAATCTGATTTTTACAAAGGAATAGAGATGATATATTCTCAATTAAAAGAAGTCATGGATGAAGAAGGATTAATTCCGATAAATAATTTAGGAGATTTTAATCCTAATATTCATGAAGCCGTACTTGTTGACGAATCAGAAGAAACTGAAAAGCCAAGAGTTGTACAAGTACTACAGCAAGGCTTCAAAATAGGGGACAAAGTTATTAGGCATGCAAAAGTAAAAATTACAAAGAAAAAAGAGAATACAGATTCAAAAAAACAAATTAATGGAGGTAATTAAAATGAGTAAAGTAATTGGAATAGATTTAGGAACAACATTTTCAGCTGTTAGTGTAATGGAAGGCGGAAAACCGGTAATTATACCAAGTAGCGAAGGAGAAAGAACAACGCCGTCTGTGGTTGCAATAACAGATAACAATGAGAGATTAGTTGGAAGGGTTGCCAGAAATCAGGCAATATTAAACCCTGAACACACTGTTAGAAGTATAAAAAGGCATATGGGTGAAGATTATAAATTAAATATTTATAATAAAGATTATACGCCTCAGCAAATATCAGCTATGATTCTTCAGAAATTAAAAACTGATGCAGAAGCATATTTGGGTCAAAAAATAGACAAAGCAGTAATTACTGTTCCTGCGTACTTTGAAGACAGTCAAAGGCAAGCAACAAAAGACGCTGGAAAAATAGCGGGTTTAGAAGTTTTAAGAATTGTAAATGAACCAACAGCAGCAGCTTTAGCTTATGGTCTTGATAAAGCTAATGATCAAAAAATATTAATCTTTGATTTTGGTGGGGGAACATTTGATGTTTCGATACTTGAATTAGGTGATGGAGTTTTTGAAGTTAAAGCAACTAGGGGAGATAATCATTTAGGAGGCGATGATGTTGATGAATTGTTAATTGATTGGCTTGCTGAAGAATTTAAAAAAGATACTAAGATAGATTTAAGAGAAGATAAACAAGCATATCAAAGACTTAAGGATGCTGCTGAAAAAGCAAAAATAGAATTAAGCAGTAAGATGTCCACGACAATAAATTTGCCGTTTGTAACAGCAGATCAATCAGGACCTAAACATTTGAACAAAGAATTAAGCAGAAGTAAATTTGAACAAATGCTTGAACCAATTCTAAAAAAATTAGAGGGTCCTACAAAACAAGCGTTAAAAGATGCTAATATGAACGAGTCTGATTTGAACAAAGTCATCTTCGTAGGTGGTAGTACGAGAATTCCTGCAGTTCAAGAACTTGTTAAAAAATTGACTGGAAAAGACGGGGACAAATCTGTCAATCCAGATGAAGCAGTAGCTCTTGGCGCTGCAATACAAGGTGGAATACTTGCAGGTGATGTTAAAGACGTTTTATTATTAGATGTTACACCTCTTAGTCTTGGGATAGAAACTCTTGGTGGAGTTATGACTTCAATAATTACAAAGAACACCACAATTCCTACCAAGAAATCTCAAGTCTTTAGTACTGCATCAGATAATCAGCCTGCTGTAAATATTCACGTCTTACAAGGGGAAAGACCTATGGCTGCAGATAATAAAACTCTTGGGAGATTTGATTTGGTAGGATTGCCACCTGCACCAAGAGGAGTTCCTCAAATAGAAGTGACTTTTGATATTGATGCAAATGGTATTGTTCATGTATCCGCAAAAGATTTAGGGACTGGTAAAGAGCAAAAGATTCAAATAACTGCAACAACAAATCTTTCAAAAGAAGAAATAGAGAAAATGCAACAAGAAGCAGAAAAACATGCTGAAGAAGATAAAAAGAAAAAGGAAGAAATAGAGACAATTAATCAAGCAGATGCTCTTGTTTACACCACAGAAAAACTTTTCAAAGAAATGGAAGGCAAAGTCGATAAGAAAAAAGTCGAAGAAGTAAAGCCTATGATTGATGATTTGAAAAAACTTCTAGAAGCAGAGAAAAAGGATGTTGATGCGCTAAAGAAAAAAATGGAAGAAATCAACACAAAAGTACAAGCTATTTCAACTGAAATGTATCAAAAAGTTGCAGAAGAGCAAGCTAAAGCACAGAAAGAGACAGGCAGCGCACAAGATTCTGTCGGCAAACAGAAAAATTCAGAATCATCTTCTGAAAAAACTGTTGATGCTGAATATGAAGATGTAAAAGAAGATAAGAAAGGTGCTAAGAACAAAAAATAATTGTTGAAAAAATCGATTTAAATTAATCAATTGTTCAATTATTTTTTTTGTTTTTTTGTTTTTTTTTTAAGTGAACAAATTTTGGAGGTGGAAAAATGAGAAGAACAGATGTGTGGGATGAACTTTTTAGAATGAGAGATGAAATGGATTCTTTGTTTGGAGATTTTTTCACAGATTTTTCTCCAAGAAGAAATCTGTTGATAGGATCTCAAAGCCTATCTAAAGATTTGAAAAAGCCTTTGATGGATGTGTATGAAGAGGGCAATAATTTTGTGGTAAAAGCAGATTTGCCAGGTTATGACAAGAAAGACATACAGCTAAATGTTAAAGATGGTGTTTTAGAAATAAAAGCAGAAAACAAGAATGAACAAGAGTTAAACGATAAGAAAAAAGGAACGTATAAATTTGAAAGAAATTATTCCGGGTATTATAGGCAAATTGCTTTGCCAGAAAACATTGATGAAAACAAAATAACTGCAGAATACAAAAATGGCGTTTTGTCTTTGAATATGCCTAAAACACATCAAATTGAAAGTAAGAATAAGCAGATCGATATAAAATAATTTTTTTACTTTTTTACTTTTTTTTAAACCAGTGGTGGTGAGATGTTGACAAAAATAGAAAATGAAGAATTGATTGTAAGATTTAAAAATTTTATAGATTCTATTAAAGAAAATTCTAATGTGTTTATTCTTCACGATACTGATATGGATGGGATGTCTTCTGCAGTTTTATTAAAAAAGGGACTGGAGTTTTTAGGAAAAAATAATTTGTTTTTTCAGCCTTTCAATCATAGTTCTAAAAGAAATATTGATGATGAATTTATTAATTTGTTGAAAGAACAAGGAATAACTCATTTTTTCGCTTTGGACTTGTCATTAGAGTCTTTTTTAGGAGTTGAAAAATTAAAAGATTTTAATATTTGCGTAATTGATCATCATCAGATTGAATCTGATTATTGGAAGCACAACGATAATTTTTTACTAATAAAACCTTATTTCATTAATACTTCTGTTGTGGAAGGTTCTAATGTTTGTACGGCTAATCTTGTCTATAATTTCTTTAGTGAGTTAACAAATATTGAAAAATATGATTGGCTTTGTGCCGCTGGAATAGTAGGGGATGCAGGGTATTTGCAAGAAAAAGAGTTTGTTGATTCCATTTTAATTAAATATGGTGAAGAAATAAAAGATGATATCTTCAAAACAGAACTTGGAAGATTTGTAAGTTATGTTACGTATGCTGATTGTTCTGATAAGAAAAATTCTTCAAATATTATCTTTGAATCTTTAGACAGGTCTGCGGATTACAAGAGTGCCATAAATTATCTTAAAGATTTTAAACCTGTGGAAGATGATTTTTTTAAAATCATTAATGACTTTGAAAATTATAAAGAGGAATTTATGGTTGATGGAGAAAAAATTATTTTTTATGAAGTTAAATCAAAGTATTCTCTTAAAGGCCCAGTCAGCACATATTTAAGTTTTAATCTTCCATTCAATTTAACACTAATAACTTATCAAATTAAAGAAAATGAAGCCGCAATTAGTGCGAGAAGACAGGATAAAAAATTTAATATGGGTTTGTTGATGAATCTTGTCACAGAGAATTTTTTAGAAGGTCAAGGGGGAGGTCATATTCCTGCAGCGGGAGCTTCATGCAATAAACAGGATATCGAAACATTTAAAGAACATATCAAAGAACTTCACAGCAAAGTAAGGATTGATTAAAATGAGTAAAGACTATTATAAAATTTTAGGTGTTGAAAAGAGTGCTAGTAAAGAAGAGATTAAAAAGGCATATAAGAAATTAGCAAAGAAATATCATCCTGATATTAATAAAGAAGAAGGGTCTCAAGAAAAGTTCAAGGAAGTAAATGAAGCCGCATCTGTTCTTGGAGATGATCAGAAAAGACAGCAATATGATCAATTTGGAAGTGATGCTTTTAGAAATGGAAATTCAGGAAATCAAGGTTTTAGTGGTTTTGGGGGTTTTGATTTCTCTGGTTTTGGTTCATCAGGAGGAAGTTTTGATTTTGATGATATATTTGATGCTTTTTTTGGTGGAGGAGGAGCTAGATCAAGACAGAAAATGGGCAACAATTTAAGGTTTGATATGGAAATATCGTTAGAGGAAGCCGCTTTTGGAACTACTAAAAACATTAAGTTGAACAAAAAAAATATTTGTGAAACCTGTGATGGCTCTGGTGCACAAGAAAGCGCAACTTGCCAGTCTTGTCATGGAACGGGTTATGTGAGAACTGTTAAAAGAACTCCTTTCGGAGCATTTCAAAGCACAGGTCCTTGTAGTAATTGCGGGGGTTCTGGGAAGGAAATTAAAGTTGTTTGTGATTCTTGTGATGGTGATGGTTATACTATAGGGGAAAAGAAGATAAAAGTTGATATTCCTAAAGGTGTAGAGGATGGTATGCGTTTGAGAGTTCAAGGTGAAGGAGAAGCAGGACCTAGAGGTTCAAGACCTGGAGATTTGTTTATTTACGTTCATGTTGAGGAACATGAATTCTTTGCTAGAGAGGGCAATGATATTAATATTGAAATACCTATAAGTTACAATCAAGCTGTTTTTGGTGATTCTGTAGAGGTTCCCACGCTTGAAGGCAAAGCCAATCTTAAGATTCCTGAAGGTACCCAATCAGGGACCATTTTCAGGATGAAAAATAAAGGTATTGAAAGTGTTCATGGTTATGGTAAGGGAGATCAGAATGTTACAGTTGTTGTTGATGTTCCTAAAAAACTTAATGCTAAACAAAAAGAGGCTTTAGAAAAATATGCTAAGTTAATGGGTGATTCTGCAAAACCTCAAAAGTCTTTTTTGGAGAAGATATTCGGGTAACTTTTTTTTATAGCAAAAAGTTATTGATTTTTTTTCTATCTATTTCGTAGTTTCCATCTGCGAATTTAATTATGCTTGCTTCAAACTGATTTTCGTTTAAGAGTTCGCATATCATGTTGTTTGATTCAGATAATGAAATGTTTTTATTTTCTAATTCTTTTTTTAGCTTTTCAAGGTCACAATATAATTTTTTTATTTTCTCATCTTTGTTTGGATGTAAGTTTGTTATTTTCGGGATGTATTGGTATGCTAGAATGTCCATAGTATCTTTAGTTTCTGGATTAACAAGTCCTATTAAGTCTGTGAAATATTGGTTGTTTTTTATTTGTGAAAAATGAAGGGGTATGTCTCCCTCATCATAATTTATCATGCTTGGGAGTAAATATTTTGTTAACACATAATTGTTTACTATGTGCGTGTGGAATGAAAGTTTATATGAAAATACTTGCATGTTGTATTCATTTGGCCACTCGTAATTTTTTGGAAGGAAAAGATTTTTGTTTATCCATTCAACGTGGTTTACGTCAAACTCATTGTCGTATTTGTAAAGTTCGGATATTGTCAACAATTGAACTGAATGTTTTGTTCCTTCAATAACTTTTGTATAGATGGGTCCGTTGACTTTTGATTGAATGATTGAAAATCCTGTTTCGATGTTTTTTTGCTCCGATTTTTTCTTGCATTCTTGCAAAAGATTTATTGTTGTTTGTTTTTTTAATATTCTTTCAAGAGGGTGCATTTTTATTGTTGCTTATTGTCTTAATTTAAATATACTTGCCAAGTAATTGTGATTTTTATATATTGCTATGTCGCTTTTTATTTCTTCATGATTTAAGAAGTAATCATATTGACCGTAAATATCTTTCATTATAAATCCCTGTATTTGATTTCTTGGAATTGTTTTTGCTGGCCAAAGCACTAATTGGTTGTTTTCTTTTACTGTAAGTCCTATGTTCTTGTTTTTTTCTATTTTATGTATTTGGTTTTGTTCTGTGTATTCTTTAAATTCTTTTTCGTTGGGTTCTTTACTGAAATCAAATACATTTTTTAGTTTTGAAATGTATTTTGGGTTTATTATGGTATAACTTACGTTTATTTCCGGATCAACTTTTAAGTTTGTTGTTCCGAATAAATAAGTTATGTTGTGCATATTAGGGGTTATTCCATTTTTTATTATTTGTTCATGCGCATCTATGAATTGATCTTTTGTAATCAGTCTATATTTTGGTATTGGATATAAAATTCTAAATGTTTTTTTATATTCTTCTTCTTTATGTTTTTTTAATAGCATGTTCATGTTTTTGCCTCATTTATTTTTTATGAAATTAGTTTTTCTAAAGCGTTTATGTATTGAGCTATGTCTTGTTTATATATTGTGAATCCTTCGTTTTTTTGTGGGTATGTCGTGTCAGACAACAAAAAGTCTCCATTATTTGTTATAAAAGGCAGTAGCCATTTTTCGTTTAGTTCTATGATTCCTATTTTTTCAAGGTTTGCAAATATGTTGTATGGTTGATTTGTTTTGTGTATTTTTTGTGGCTCTGTGCTTTTTTTTATTTTTGAGTTTATATTTATTTTTTCTTGGTTTGCATAATTTAGTATTATTTCTAAAAATCTTTCTTTTTTTGCGGGGTATATTGCTTGGAGATCTGTTTGGTGAATTGGCATATAAGACATAGGTGTGTCAAACGCATCTTTTCTTTCGAATGGGTGGTGGTCGTATTGTATGAGTTCTAAACTTGTTTCTTTGCATTTTATTTCATAGATTCTTATGTTGTCATAGGATTGTATTGTGGCTTCTTGATTTGTTTTTATTTTGGTAAGTTCATTTATCATTATTGCGCCTATTGTTGCCCAGTAGTCTTTTTTGTCCTCAAATCCGTAGTCTTTCCATTTTTTCATTTCTTCTTTTGTTAGTATTTGGCTTGCTATTTCTCCGCTTAGTAAAAGAATATCTTGGCTTTTTATTGGTATTTGTATGGTGTTGTTGTTTATTGTTGCGGTACTATTGTGTTTTCCGTTAATTAACCTATAATGTATTGGTTTTATGTAGTTTTCAATTATTTCTTCTTCGTATTCTCCAAGCATTTTTCGTTGTCTTAAGGAATCTTTGTAGGTATATATGTTTGATAGGCCTATGCATTCTTGATAATTTGCGAGTTGTGGATCAAATCGCGTGTTTGTTGTGTATCTGTCTATTAGTTCTTTGTATGTTTCATGAACTCTTTTAGAAATGTTAATTTTTTTAAGCGAGGCTTCTTTTTCTTTATCTATAAGGTATTTGTATAGCATTTGTGCATGTGATTTTATTCAATTATTAAAATGTTTTCACTTTATAATAGAAAACTTTATATACTACGGAAAAGTATATTTAGTATTCATTATTAGATTTAATGATTATGAGGGTGGTAATAAATGAAGACAAACAAATTATTCTTACTATTGTTGGCGGTAATATTAGTTGTAGTTTCTGCATGTCAAGGGCCTGACGATGCTGGTTGGGAAGATTATAATTTTTCTTTAGGATTAGATGATTATGAGCCTGGAACTGGTAATGACTCAGTTGTTGATTTGAATGATACGAAGGATTCTGATGGGAATGTCTCTGTAGATACAGATTCTGGAACTGAAAATCTTGAGATTGATGAAGGTAAAGCTTCTTTAACTATTGAAGCTACTGAAGGTGATTTAGTTAAAATTCCAGTTAGTGCTGTTGATCCTGACGGGGATTTTATTGAATATGAATTTGAAGCTCCTTTTAATAATAAAGGTTTGTGGCAGACTGAAATTGGGGATGAAGGTAAATATTTAGTTGAAGTGGCTATTAGTGATGGGAAATTAAGTACTTCTGATTTTATTTTAGTTGTTATTAATAGAGCTAATAGGGCTCCTACAATTGAATGTCCTAAAAAGATTCGTGTTGAAGAAACTGAATTAGTAAAGCTTGATTGCAATATTTATGATGTTGATGGAGATGTTGTAATTGTAGGGTATGATGGCTGGATGAAAACTGCGACTTATCAAACTAATTATGAAGATGCTGGAACCTATAGTGTTTTAGTAAGGGCCAAGGATAAAAATCATGAATCGACTGAAGAAATAGAAGTGATTGTCGAAAATAAGAATAGAGCTCCAGTTATTGAAGATATAGCTTTGCAATCTGTAATGGAAGAAGATGACATTCAAGTTTTGGTTGATGTTAGTGATGCTGATGGTGATGATGTTGAAGTTGAGTTTGGTAACCCTCTTAATAAAGATGGTAGTTGGACTCCTACTTATGGTGATCGCGGAATGTACAATGTTTCAGTTGTTGCAGATGATGGGAAGGATAAATCAGTTTCCACTTTTGAATTGGAAGTTTTAAGATTGAATAGAGCTCCTGTGATTAAACCCCTGAATGATATTGAGGTTGATGAAGGAGATTCTGTTGTTCTTCCAATACAAACTTATGATCCTGACGGTGATGAAGTAGTTATTACTTATGCTGGTTGGATGGATTCTGATGAGTACTCTGTTTCGTATGATGATGCGCATCCTGATGGTTGTAATTTTAAGGGTTGCACTGCTGAGTATGAGGTTGTAGTTATGGTGAGCGACGGAGTTTTATCTTCTGAGGAAACAGTAACTATTAGAGTTAAAGATGTAAATAGGCCTCCTGTTTTTGTCTTTGATAATCCTTAAAAAAATGCAAAATTTTTTATTTTTATTTTTCTAAAAAGGTGGTATTATGAATTTTGATGAGAAAGAAATAGAGGGGATTGTTTCCGAAGAATTTGAAAATAGAATCTTGGATTTTGTTGGCGATTCAAAAAAATTATTTCCTGTTAACATAATCGCTATTGATGTGCCTGGTGCAAAAGAACTTTTGAAGTATATCGAGTCAAAAAATGGAATAACTTATGGTTCTTTTAGCGAAGATTCAGATATTGTAAGTGCCTTAATAAATAAAGAAATTTATGGGGGTTTGATAGGGTCTAGTGGTTTAGTTCAAAAAATAATTTATGATGGCGAAATGCAAAAAGAGTTTACTTCTGTTATTTCTGCTAATACTAGAAAAAAGTTTTTTGATAAGGACATTAATAAGGATCCTAAAAAGTATGAGACAGTTATGTTAATTCCTCGTGATTTGTCTCAGATTTCAGAGTCTGTCGTGAATTATCTTGATGAAGAAACATATTTATACGAACGTTGTAATGGTTTTTTTGTTATGGATGTTAATAAGAAGGATTTGTATAGGTTGGCCTCTTCTGAATTATTTGAAAACATTAGATTAGTAGAGTAATTTTTTTATGTTTTTTTTGTTAAGATAATGATATTGTTGCGCCCTAGCGAAGGGAGTTTAATACAGTTTAACACAAATAAATGCTTTACATTTATTGTACAAAAAAACTTTGCTTTTGTGCATTTAGGGCGGAGATTCGTGAAGAAATCATTTTTGATTTCTGTGTGCAAGAAACTTTTAGTTTCTTAGCAGACTCGGAGCAGCGATTTTTATTATACGGAAAAGACGAGGCAAGACTGCTCGTATCTTTAGTGCTTAGATACGACTCGTTGTCTTTTTGTATACTAGAAACTGAAGGTTTCGCATACACAAAGTTTTGCTTTGTTGTATTGCAGAAATTCGCTTTTTGAAAAATGCGTCGTACCACGTGGCTTTAGCCAGTGGGTAGCATTTTTGCGAATTTCTTACGATTTAGTTTGCACTTTTTTTTAAGAAGTATTTTTATTGTATTATTCCAAAGCCTATCAGTCTGAATCTTGTTCCTATTCTTCTGCTTATTGCAACTCTTGCTTCTTTTTCTGCGCATACTGGGAGTCTTAGTTTGCATTTTGCTTTATTTTTGCTTATTTCTATTACTTGTCCTACGGTTGCTGCGCTGTTTACGTTAAGCATTAGTACTTCGCCTATTTTTACGTTTTCTACTTTTAGTTCTTCTTGGCTTCCTACAACTCTTTCTAGTAGTGATAATTGCAGTTCTAATTCATTCCAGACAGGAGGTAGTTTGTCTGGCAGTCCCACTACATTTCCAACTAAGCTGTCTGATTTTACAACGCTTGGATCTAATTCAGTCATTATTCCTGTTGATCCTCCTGGCGTTATTTCATCAAATTCAAGGCCTCCGCTGTTGATGCTTATTATTTTAGTGAATATTGGTTTTGAGACTAATTGGTTTGCTTCTTCTAGGATTCTTCCAGGTCTTATTTCTATTCGATCTCCTTTTTTGAGTTTTCCTTGTTTTAGTGCTCCTCCTAATATTCCTCCCATTATTTTTTCTGGTTTGTATCCTGGTTTGTTTATATCAAAGCTTCTTGCAATAAGAAATCTTGGTTCTTTCGTGGGATCTCTTTGTGGTGTTTTTATGTTTTCTTCAATGGCGTCTATTAAGTATTGTATGTTTACTCCTCTTTGCGCGCTTATAGGTATTATTGGCGCATTTTCATATTCGGTTCCTTTTAGAAATTCTTTTATTTGTTTGTAGTTTTTTAGAATTCTTTCATCATCTGTTAAATCTATTTTGTTTTGCGCTATTACTATGTTTTTTATGCCTGCCATTTGTAGTGCCATTAGGTGTTCTCTTGTTTGTGGTTGTGGGCATTGTTCATTTGCTGCTATTAAAAGTATTGCTCCATCCATTACGGTTGCACCTGCTAGCATTGTTGCCATGAGTGATTCGTGTCCTGGTGCATCTACAAAGCTTACTTTCCTTATGTACTCTGTTTTTTCTCCGTTGCAGTCATGGCATTTTTCTTTTACTGTGTATTGTTTGTATTTAGGGCATTTGTAGAATGTTGAGTCTGCGTATCCTAGTTTTATTGTTATGCCTCTTTTTATTTCTTCGCTGTGAGTGTCTGTCCATTTTCCACTTAGTCTTTCTGTTAGTGTTGTTTTTCCGTGGTCTACGTGTCCTATGAGTCCTATGTTCACTTCTGGTTGTGTTCCTTTTTCTTCTTTGCTTTCTGTTTTTTTGTTTTTTGTTGTTTTTGTTTTAGGAGTCTTTTTCTTTTCAGTTGTTTTTTTTATGACTTTTTTTGGCATATTGTTGTGGACTGATTGATTATTTATAAATCTTTATGATTGTGTTTTTTTTCTAAAAGCACAAGGTTTATAAATGGATTATGATTCCAGAGAATCATGAATGGCGTACTAGCATTTAACAGATGGGATGCGAGCAAGATTAAAGTTGAGGATCTTGGACTTAGTAGATATTTGTCTACTGAAGCGGTTATTGTTCCTAAGACTGGTGCTAGATATGCAGGTAATAAATTTCACAAATCTAAGATTTTTATTGTTGAGAGACTTATTAATAAGATGATGGTTACTGGTCACAAGTCTAAAAAGCATTTTATTAGTAGTGGTCATTATACTGGTAAGGCTCAGAAGGCTTATGATGTTGTTGAGAGGGCTTTAGAGATTATTGAACAGAAAACTAAGTCTAATCCGATTGAAGTTTTAACTAAGGCTATTGAGACTGCGGCGCCTCGGGAAGAGATTGTTACTATTGAATATGGTGGCGCGAGATATCCTAAGGCGGTTGAGTGTGCTCCTCAGAGGAGAATTGATATTGTTCTTAGGTTGTTTGCTCAGAGTGCTCGGCAGAAAAGTTTTAATAGTAAAAGGGCTGTTGAAAGTGCTTTGGCTGATGAGATAATTAATGCGTATAATGCTCAGCCTTCAAGTGTTGCTGTTTCTAAGAAGCTTGAATTAGAAAGACAGGCAGATGCAAGTAGGTAATCTTGTTTAGTTTTATTTTTTTTAAGATGCAAGGTTTATTTTTGTGATTTTTTACTATTTTATGTTATAGTGGTCTTTTACTCTTTTTTCATATCTTCTAAATATTTGAAGTATTCCGCCGTAGGGTACTGATATTGCGAATATTTCTTTTGGGATCCATTCTGTTATTGAGTTTAGATCTTTTGTTCTTGCTAGGTATGTGAGTATAAATGGTATTTTTAGTGTGTATTCTGCTATTCTTGTTGCTGTTGCTAATTGGTGGAATGTTTCTGATTCTGTGAACATTTTTGCTTCAAAGAAGGGTCCTGTATACATGTCTACGTTGTCTATGAGTGTTGCATAATTTATTAGAAATTTATCTATTAGTGGTAGTTCTATTGTATTTGTTTTTTTCATTATTTTTTTGTTTTTTTTAAATCTATTATTTTTGTTGTGTGCGTTTTTTCGTTTGTTTTTCGAGAATTAGTTTGTTTTTTCGCAAAGTGTTTTTTTGTAAGTGCCCATTGTGATGTGTTTTTTTATTCCTGCTAGTTGTCCTGTTGTGTATTGGTTTTCATAGTGTGTCTTAATTTCTTTTGTTGTAAATCCTGCATCGTATAGTTCTATTATTTCTTCTTTATCTTTTTCTATGTTGTTGTGTTCTTTTTTTTGTGTTGTTGTGTTGTTGTGTTGATATTTTTTATTTAATTTTTTATCTATTGTTTCTTCTTTTCTTTTGTTTGTTGGTTTTATTCCTGGAACTAGATCATTTAGATAAATTCTTTTTGGATACCTTTGTTCTAGGAGTAATTCTGGGTTTTTTTGGTATGCTGCTATTAGTTTTTGTCCGGCCATGTGCATTTTATATTCGTTTCTTACGAATTGTTTGTTTGTGAATAGGTTTTGTATTGCTATTTGTTCTATTAGTTCATTTCTTGCTTTTACTTGTTTGTAGTCTTTTTCCACGAAAAGTATATCTCCTAGCATAGGGCTTCCTGTTATGCTTGTGTATTCATATCTTGTTATTTTTCTTGGTTCTCTGAATTCTTTTGATTCTGGAAGTATTGTGTTGAATATTTCTTGCGCTAGGAAAGGTATTGTGTTATCTTTTTTGAAAATATATGATTGTGTGTTTGGAAGTTCTTGTAGTTTTTCTATTATTTTTTCTTTTATTAGAGGTCTAAATATGTTTGCGTATACTGCGTTGCTTACCATTAGGACGTCTATTGCTCTTTCTAGATTTTGTGTTTTTTTTAGGTCATTTACGTATTCTAATGAGTTTTCTAGTTCGTCATTCCATATGTCTAAGTATATTTTTAATTCTGGAAGTATTCTTTCAGCTTCTTTCCACAGCGTATTTATTGGGGTTGTAAGGCTTTTGTATATTGTTGAGGTTACTGCTGTGTCTCTGTTGTTTTCAGGTGTATAAGGGGTTTCTTTTTGGTATCGATGTGTTGTTTTTAGTTTTTTTATTGTGTCTAGAACTCTTTCTAGTTCTACTTCTCTTTGTGTTCTTTCGGTGTCTGCTATTACTTCTTGGATTGATTGGGCTAATTTATTGTCTCTTTGTTTGAGAAATGCTAAGTGGTATATTGCTCTGTCTGCGTCATTGTTACGTATGATTTTTGTGCTTTGTGCAAGGTTCAGTAGTTGAGGATAGTTGTGGTAGTCTAGTGATATTATGTCAAAGTGTGTTGTTGGGTTTTGTTTCATGAATTTGTCGAGGGACATATTTTTTACATCTATTTCCGGGTTTGTTTTCATCAGTTCTTCGTAGTATTTTTTATTTTCTTCTAAACCTATTACGTTTTTTGGGTTTATTCCCGCTATTTTGTATACTTGGTGCCATTCTAAATTGTCTGGGCCTGGGAAGTGGAGGACTTTTATGTTTCTTGAGTCTCTTCCGTTCAGTAGATTTTCTAGTATCATCTGTAGTAGTGCTTTTCTTTGTTCTTCTTTTATTGGGTCGTGATAGTGTTTCATTTTTTTGATATTTTTTTGTTTTAGAAAGAAAAAACAATATATAAATTTTACCATTGTTCAGTAATGAAAACATTTCGTTGTTTAGAAGGGATTGGATTGGCGATTTTCATTATAGTTCTAAGCGGATTTGGAGCATCGGGTTTCATTATTTTTTTAGAAATTATATTTTTGCGATTGTTTCGTCTACTCTTGCTCTTTTTGTGTTTGTTTTTTTAACTTCTTCAAGGTTTATTATTGGTTTTCCTATTTTGATTGAATCATCAAATCCTATTCTTGGGCAAGCGGTATTGATCCAGCATTCTATGAAGGGAAAGTCTTCTAATGAATTGAAGTCTATTGTGTTGTCTACTATGTAGTAAAATTTTTTGTCGGGATATTCTTCTTTTAATTCAAGGGCTCTTTTTAGGTAGAATTGTCCGGGTTTTGTTGTCACTAGGACTCCTATGTGTGTGGACATATAAAATTTTGAGAGTGCTGCTTTGTGTCTTTTTTTTATGAGTTGTATGTCTTCGTTGTCTACTATTATTTGTTCTTCTGTAAATGGGTTATATGCATAAACTTTTTTATCTTCGTTTTCCCATGCTAATGCTTTAGGATGGAATAATCCGTCTCCTATGTATACGAATGCGTCGAATTCTTTATCGGTGTATTTTTCTGCTTTTTGAACATTACAACCGAGAATTTGGCCTTTGTGTCTTGTGTGTCCTGTTTTGTATATGTTTGGTTTTTTTTCTGCGTCTTCTAGTTGTTTAATTATTTTTGGTAGTGTATCTATTAGTTGTATTGTTGTAAATACTGTTATTTTTTTTGGTAATTTTTTTACAAAGTTTTCTGGCAGTTTTATTTCGCCTTTTATTCTTGCTTCTACGTGCATTACTTTCATGTTGTTTAGTAATTGGGTTTGTTTTTTAAAGTTGATGGATTGTTCAGGTATTGTTTTATTTTTGGTAAGAGCAGTTTTAAATCAGGGGACATTTTTTTGTTTTCTAGTTCTTGTATTGTGTAATATTTTGATTTTTTTTTGTTAAATATTTGCTCATTTGGTTCGGGGTTTCCTTCTATTTTTGTTATAAATTTGTGCGCTGTTGCTTTTCTTCCGTCCGGTATTCTAAATTCTTGTTTTCTGAAATAACTTGTGTTTATTATTTGTATTCCCTTTACTTCTTCTTGTAATTCTGTTTTGGCTCTGTTTTTAAGTTCTGTTATTGTTGGTGTTTCGTAGTTTTCACAATCTTTTTTTTCTAGTTTTCCTCCCGGTGTCTCCAGATGATTCCATTTTGTTCTGTAAATTAGATATATTTCTTTTTTCTCATTTATTATTATGTTTCCGCTTAGTATTATCATTTTTATTGCGCGCTAGCGAAGGGGGTTTAATACCCCGACCTGCACAAAAATCTTTGATTTTTGGCATGCCAGAAACTTTGTTTCTGTGCATTTAGGTCGATAGCACGCAATCTGAAAATCGCGATAAGCGACTGAGTCGTAATACTCCGTCCTGCTCAAAAATCTTTGATTTTTGGCATGCCAGAAACTTTGTTTCTGTGCATTTAGGGCGGAGATACACAGTCGACACTTTTCGTGTCTCGGTGTGCTAGATACGCTTTTGCGTTTCTAAGCAGACTCGGAGCAGCGATTTTCATTATTTACTTCTTTCTTTCTGCTATTATGAAGAATCCATCAGTTATTGGTTCGTGTCTTTCGTTGTGTGTTTTTATTTCTGTTTTCCATTCTTGATTTGGGAATTCTTGTATTATTTCTTGTGGGTGGTAATCTATAGTTGGCCAACTATCTTTTTCTAGCTTTTTTTTTATGTATTCTTTTATGTTGTGGTGTTTTCTTATTCTTAGTAGTGTTGATAATATTATTTTTTTCTTTGTTACTCTTTTTAGTTCTTGCAGTGCTTTTTGATAGTCTGATATGCATGTTATTACGCCTATGCATATTGTTATGTCAAAACTTTTGTTTGGAAATGGCAAGTCGTATATGTTTGCTTGTATTAATTTTGTGTCGGGGTTGTTTTTTTGTGCTCTTTTTAGCATTTCTCTGCTATAATCTGTTCCTATTACTTTGAATCCTTTTTGTGTTAGTTTTTTTATGTATTCTCCTGTTCCACAGCCTACATCTAATATTGTTTGGTTTTTGTTTTCTTTTTCTAATAGTTTTGTTGTTATTTGTAGTAGTTCTCGGTGGCCTTGTTTTGTCCAGTAACATGCGTCGTAGTCTTCTTTTTCTGTGTTTTTAGCTCTTTCTTCATATATTTTGTGCCATGTTTTTTCCATCATATTATATTTTGAAATGGGACAAGATTTATAAATGGTGTTGTAATTCATTTTGTTAAATGGTAGATTTTAATAATCCTGGTGAAGAAATTGAAAGAGTTAGGCTTCCTCGTGGTGATGAAGTTTTAGGGGTGCTTGATTCAAGGCTTGGCGCTTCTAGGTGTGATGTTCGTTGTATGGATGGTAAGACTCGTAATTGTAGGATTCCGGGTCGTTTGAAAAGGCGTTTATGGGTTCGTGAGGGTGATATTGTTTTGGTTCAGCCTTGGGAGTTTGGAGGGGATGAAAAGGGAGATATTATTTTTAAGTATCGTCCTAGTCAAGTTAGTTGGTTGCAAAAGAAGGGTTATTTAGATAATATAAATGATTTGGATGATTTTTAATTAATAAAAACATTTAAATATTTTTACTACTTTCTAGTGAATATGTCTTTAGATGAAGATTTGCAGAAAAGTGCTTTAAAAGAAAAAGAACGATTGTTCAATGTTTCTGTTGCGCCTTTAGAAAAATTTGTTAGTTGGTATTTTAAGGTTGTTAAAGATAAATTTCCAGAATCTACTGCTACAAATGTTGTTTTTATGCCTGTTCATATGGGTATTGATGTTTACGCAGGAGATATGGATAAGCCTGAATTAATTGTTTCTAGATTATTTGCAGTTACTACTAATTATTTGACAGTTCCTTTAGTTTTAAGTTTAAATGATTATTTAAGAAAAAAGTTTAAAGCGATTTCTGTTGATGGAAAAGTTCTTGATGATAAACG
This sequence comes from Candidatus Woesearchaeota archaeon, assembly GCA_021735165.1. Lineage (NCBI taxonomy): Archaea > Nanobdellati > Candidatus Woesearchaeota > Candidatus Woesearchaeota archaeon. The sequence goes on along the minus strand of JAIPHP010000015.1, from coordinate 5,758 downwards.
ACTTAAGAATGTTGATAGGGGCTACATTGCAAGTGTTGCTGCTTTTATGAAATCTGCGTCTTATGTTGTTGCTAAGAATTATGATTTGTGGTCGATTACTAAAGGTGTTGGCTCATGGTCTTTATTAGCAGGCGTTTTTGGTCATAAGTTAAGAAAAGGTGTTGATTTAGCTAAGTATTTGATTGTTGGAAAAGAATTCGCTTATACTCCTGCTTGGGCTAAGTCTTTGTCTATTGTAAAGAAAAAATCATTAACTTATAGTTTGCTCTCGCTTTCTATTGCTGCGTGCAGTGTTTTTTATTTTTTAGCGCCAGATAAAAAAGAAGACGAGTCTTTATTGTTGAATAAAGAGAAAAAAATTGAATCTGTTTTTAATTCGTATAAGGAGGGTGTTAACTTTTAATTTCGAGTTTTTTTGTGAATGTTTTTTTTCTTTTTTGGTTTGTATTTTTCTATAAGTGTTTTAGTTATGTATCCAAAAACTCCTAAAAATATGTAGCTGTCTGCGAAATTGAATATTGGCCACCATTTTAGGTCTATGAAGTCTATTACGTACCCTAGAAATATTCTATCTATTAGGTTTCCTATTATTCCTGCTATGATTAGTATCGCATATATTTCTTTGTTTTTAAATGCCTTTCTTTCTTTGTATAGTATATATAAAAACACTATTGATATTGCTATTATTATTGTGCTGCTTCCTTGTAGCATTCCAAAGCTTATCCCTGTGTTTTGTATGTAGTTTATTGCTATTATTCTGTAGTCTTTTGTTATGTTTTTTAGTGTGTGCTTTGTTATTTGGTCTAGAAGTATTAGTATTAGTGTTGTGACCCATAATTTTGTTGATGTTTTCACCATTTGTATCTTCTTTGGTTGTCGTGGTTTTTTGATTCCATTATTTCTAATCTGTGATTCATGCTTGTTATTTCTGCTTTTATTGTATCAAGTTTTGCAAGTATTAGTTGCATATCTTTGTCTAAATCTTTATTTGTTTCTTGTTGTGTTTGCTGGTTTTGGTTGAATCTTGGTAGTGGTTGTTCATCTTGGTTTCTCATTTTGTTTCCGAAACTGTCGTATCTGTCTTGCATATTTTGTGTAGGGTTTGAGTTGAAATTATCCATATCGTTTAATGGGTCTTGATTGTTTTGGTTGTTAAAGTTGTTTAGTTGGGTTGGGTTTTCATTTTCGTTGTCAAGATTTAAATCTTGCAGTGCTTTTAAAGGGTCTTCTTTATTTTTTCCTATTCCGAACAATCCCATTTTATTCCTCTTTTTTTTAGTTTAGTTTTAGTTTAGCCAGTATTGTTTTTGGTGTGAATGTTATTATTTGTAATGTTTTTGGTTTTGGGTATATTTGTATTTTGTTTTGTTTTATGTTATCAAGTAATGTTTTGAAGTTTGTTTGTTTTAATGAATTGACGTATAATGCTCCTGTTAATGTGCTTTTTATTTCGTCAGAGGTTTCTTCACTTTCTAATGTTGTTTTTATGTTTTCTTCCTCGTAGTTTATTCCTAGTATGTTAAGTGTTTGGTTTTCTATTATAGTGTTTATATTTGTAATCATGGTGAATCCATTTTCAAAGTTGAGTTGATTTGTTTGATATTGGGCAGAGTATGTTTCTATTTGTTCTGTTGTTACGGTGTCAAATATTCCTTGGCTTATTATTGTGGGCATTTCTCCTTTTGCTATCATTGTTGCAGATATTATTTTTCCTTCTTGTTCTATCATTAGGAGTTTTTGATTTGTCATTGCTTCTTTTGTTGTTTTGTAGTCAAAGTATACTACAAGGCTTATGGCTCCTAATATTATTATGATTATCAGTAGTGTTCCCATTATTGCTTTTATTACACTTTTTATTAGTTTGAAGAATATTAGAAATGCTAATATTGCAATTACGATTATGAGTATTGTTTGTATTATTTTATTTACCTCTATTGTCTTTCTTTGTTTTCTATTGTTTTTTTCTTTATTTAAATATTTTTAATGTTTAGTGGGCGACACGAGTTTTATTTAAAGATTTTCGTCAGTTAAATTGTGAATGGCAATTTCTTTTGTCATGAACTTTTTTTGTTTATTGTTTTAGTTTTTTAATTATTTGAGTCATTTCTAGTTTTTCTTCGTTGCCAGTTTGCATATTTCTTAGAGTGTATTTTTTGTTTTTTATTTCATCTTCTCCTATTAGTATTGTGTAAGGTATGTTATAGTAAGAAGCGTAATCAAGGGCTTTGCTTATTCCTTTTTTTGCTATGTTAAGTTCTGTGTTTATGTTGTTTTTTCTTAGTTCTTTCATTATTTGTATGCTTTTTTCTTGTTGGCCTATGGGTATTATGAATGCTTTTGTCACGCATTTTTGTTGTGTTTGTTCTTGATCTTGTTTTATTGCTTCTATTATTACGTCAATTCCAAAGCTTATTCCTACTGCGGGGTATTCTTGGTTGTTACTTATGAAGTCTCCTATCATTTTGTCATATCTGCCTCCTGCTGATATGCTTGATTTTATTTTTGAGTTTTCTAAATATATTTCAAATACTGTGCCTGTGTAGTATGTCAGTCCTCTTGCAAGGCTTGGATCAAAAATTACGGGTGTGTTTAGTTGTTTTAGATAATTTAGTAGTTGTTCTGTTTCTGTTAGTGCTTGTTGTGCTGTTTCATCTGTTAGTGTTTTTTTAAGGCTTTTTAGTGTTTCTTCGTTTGTTTCTCGTGTTTTTATTGTTTCGAATAATTTTGTTTGTTGTTCTTCAGTTATTTCTTTTGTTCTTAGTTCTTGTTCTATTTCTTTTATTGTAATTTTTTTTATTTTATCTATTGTTAAGATTGTGCTTGTGATTTTTTCTTTTGGTATTTTTGCTTCTGTTATTATAGAATCTAAGATTTTTCGATTGTTAATTATTATTTTTACATTCATGTTTAATTCTTTAAATGCTTCATATGCTAAATTTAGTAGTTCTGCTTCTGCGAATACATCTTTTATTCCTACTACGTCTGCATCACACTGTGTGAATTCTCTGAATCTGCCAAGTTTTATTGGTCCGTCTCTGAACACTTGTCCTATTTGGTATCTTTTAAATGGTAGTTTTAAGTTTGGGTTCATTGCGATGTATCTTGCAAATGGTACTGTTAAGTCGTATCTTAGGCAGAGGTCTCTTTCTCCTTGATCTGTTAGTTTGAATGTTTCTTTTAGTATTTCCGCTCCTCCTGCGTATTTGCTTGATAATACGTCGAATCTTTCTATTGTCGGTGTTTGCAGGGGATTGTATCCTGTTTCTTCGAATTTTTTTGTTATTACGTTTAAAATTTTGTTTTTTATTATGTTTATTTCTGGGTCGATGTCTTTTACGCCCTTTGCTATTTGGATTTTCATTTTTTTTCCTCCAAAGAATGTGGATAAATGGGGCGGCTGCCGGGAATTGAACCCGGTCCTAAGGTTCCACAGACCTCAATGCTAGCCGGTACACCACAGCCACCACAGTAGTTTCGATATTTTTGTTGTTTTATATAGTTTTTGAACATGTTTAGAATTTCATTTAGGACAGTGAATACAATCACCGCATTTAGCGTTTGATTTCTCCTTTTTTATGTTCATTTTGTTAGTGTGTTTTTGATTTTTTAAAAATGTTTTGTTTATTTTTTGTTTATTTTTTTGAATTTTTTTATGCAAAAGATTTATAAACACTTTATCTTTCCTCTCAAGTATGGTAATCGTTCAAGATAGATCATTAAGAAAGCCCACAGGGGGCAGAAACACAGGAACTAGGCCGAAGAGATTGGCTCAGAAAGGAGATAATCCTTCATTGACTGTTATTGGTTCTAAGAGAATCAGAGTTAAAAGGACTAGGGGTGGCTCTGAGAAGAAATCTCTTTTAGGTGTTGAAACTGTTAATTTGTTGGATACTAAGACTAATAAGATTGTTAAGGCAACTTTGAAATCTGTTAAAGAGAGTAAGGCTAATAGGAACTATGTAAGACGAAATATTCTTACTAAAGGTACTGTTGTTGAAACCGATAAAGGTGTTGCTGTGATTACTAGCAGACCTGGACAGCATGGTTCGGTTAATGCTGTGTTACAATAAAAAAATTTTATGTGAGGGTAATTAAAAATGGAAAATATGTCAAGACCGCTGGATGCGTTAAATAAGTCAAGAAATAAGAGAGTTCTTGTTGAATTAAAGAATGGAAGACAATACATCGGAAATTTAGTATCTTTCGATATTCATATTAATACAGTTTTAGAGGAAGCTGAAGAAAGAGTTGATGGGGAAGTTAAGAGAAAGCTTGGAACTGTCTTTATTAGAGGAGACACTATTACCATAATTTCGCCCCAATAATCTTTATTTTTTTGAGTTGATTTATTATGTCCAAAGGAACACCATCAATGGGTAAAAAGTCGGGTAAGAAGACGCATATCGCTTGTAGAAGATGTGGCGCGATTACTTATCATGCTAGGAAGAAGGTTTGTAGTAGTTGTGGGTTTGGAAAATCTGCTAGGTTAAGAGCTTATTCTTGGAAAAAATAATTCTTTTCAATATTTTCCCAAAAAATATTTAAATGCGCATTTTTGTTTTATTAAGTTATGAGGGTGAGACTTGATTCTAGGACTAAGAGTTTGTTTGAAGGATTTTCTATTTTTGTTCTTGTGCTGTTGTTGTTTATTGTTGTTTTTACAGGCATGAGTACGAGTAGTCCTTTGTTCTTGGTATTTATAGGGTTTTCTCCTGCCATATTTACTGTGATTGTCAGCATCTTGGTTTTTGAAGAATCTTTTAAAGGTAATGTTATTATTTGGTTTTTGCCTTTTGTTGTTCTAGCACTGTTTTTTTTAGTTGTTACTAGTCAAAGTATTTTGTCTTCAAATCTTAATATCGGGGCATTATTAGCAATTAATATTTTTATTTGCATTTTGTATGTTGGTTGCGCGCTTTTTTTAGTTAAAGTGTTGTTTGGTAAAAAAGATTCTGTTCCAAAAAAAGTTGTTGTTCCTAGTAAGATTAAAGAGTTCATTTCTTCTCTTGAGGATAAGTCTAAAGCTATTAACTTTGTTATTGGTCGTGTTTATAGTAAATATCATGGAGGCTCTAAAGAACTTAGGGAATTAATTCAAATAGAGTCTGATTGGTATAATGAGTTTAGTGAAAATTTGAAAAATGAAACTGGAGATGTTGAGAATTTATCTCAAATTAGAGATCATAAAAAACTTATAAATTTGCTTTATACGGTTAATAAAATTTATGACAGATTAGCTTTGTTCAAGAACTCGGAATTGAGTGTTTTTGGTTCTAGAATTAATGGTTTGAAGAATCTAGAAAGGGATGGTTTAGGTCATGACTTAGTTTTGGATGTTCTTATAAAAAATGATAAAGATCCCGTAGAGTCTTACTATGGGAGTGCTATAAAACTCATTACTGATGTAAGAAACCAATTGAATTCAATGATAAAAAAATGAAGAAAAGCTTTTTAATTTTAATTTGTTGCATTTTTGTATTCGTTTTAATGTCTATAGAAATAGGTGCGCAAGTTCCTAGTGATGTAGTTGATTTGAGTTTGGGTTTGCTTGGTCGTAGTAGTGGTGTTATGGATTGTTAGGTTCATAATTTGTTGGAGCGTGGCGTTTCCTGTTTGGAGGGTTTTGATGTTAGTTGGGATTTGCAGCTTTCGGGTCATTTTAATCAGGAGCCTGGTCATGGTTTTTATTTGTGCTGTTCTTCTCAAGGCAGGGATGCCGCGGAGGTTTATGGTTTGAATTCTGTGGATTTTTTTGTTG